>CAYNHL010000128.1:0-10341 GCA_964397015.1 uncultured Desulfobacterales bacterium
AGGTAAGGGTAATCAAAGGCATGGGGATCGCAGAATTTAAGCAGCAGAAACAACACACCGCCGGCGTTGTTTTCTTTTGCCAGGCGGACCAGGTTTTCTGCCCGGGCAGACAGGCCGGCATGTTTTGCCGGACAGGGCATCCTGTGAACCAGGCGGTCTGCAATGGCGGTAACAGGATCGATATCTTCGTCCACACCGAGGTCAAACCAGCGCTGTCCCGTGCAAAGATCATCACCCGCCACAACCGCACCAGCGCTTTCTATGATATCGTATACCCCTCTTGAATCACAGACTGCGCCGGAAACCACAAGCCGCTTGCCAACCGCTGGGTCGGCCGGCACCTTTTGTTCAAGTGCAGGCACAATGGATTCAAGGAGACCTGCCGCGGTGCCGGCGTCCATAATCATGGAGCCCCTTACAATGGCGTATAGATCAGCGCCGGCCAGGGCGAAAGGGTTTTGGGACTTGATTTTGTACAACGCGGACAAAAGAGTGCGGATCCGGTTATAGAGCCTGATGGAACCGGCAAGGGCGCTGCCGGTGATCTTTCTGCCTGAAAGACTCTCCAGGTCGGCTTTGAACGTCTTTACCACGGACAGCATGTAGGCTCTGGCCGCCGGGGTGTCGAGCTTGACCGGGAGCACCATGTCGGCAAAAAAGGTGTATTTTCCCTGCAGCCGCCATATATCACTGAGCCGCTGCATGGAATCACAGGTATGGGCAAACACGGCCCCGTGAAGATAATCCAGCCTGCCGGACAGGCTGTCCTCGAGAATTCCCCTCACCTGTGAACAGCAGTAGGCCTGCAGGTGGTTTTCAGCCAGCTCGATATCCGGCCCGGAAGAGAACAGCCGCAAGGGATGAAACCCTGCCGCGTGAATCAGCTCCGCAGGCACATAGGAACAAGGATACCCGATAATGCGGCCCGACCCTGCCCTGATCCTTTCCGCCACGGTCTGAGGCGCAAAAGCGGCCTCGTGAAATATCCGGATTTCATCCATTGCCATCCCTTTATGGTGTCTTGTTTTTTTTAAGGAACTGCCTTGGTGGTCTATATATCGAACGCCGCGGCATGTCAAGTCACCTGCCGGCAAAGGATCAGGCCAGGCCATGGTCCTTGACGAACCGGGTCAGCACATCGTCAAGGTCTGGTTTGCCGATCTCCTGGAGGTCGTAGAAGACACGGGCACAGGGTTTGTCAATGTCGATGACCCGGGTTAAGTCAATCGGGGTCCCTATGATAACCGTATCGCAGTCCGTGGCATTGATGGTCGCCGCCAGGTCCTTGAGCTGCTGTTCACCGTATCCCATGGCAGGCAGAAGCGTACCGATGTCCGGATAGGTTTCAAACGTGCCGACCAGTTTTCCGGTAATATAGGGCCGAGGATCCACAAGTTCTGCGGCGCGGAATTTTTTTGCAGCCACCACCCCGGCCCCGATCTTCATTTCACCATGGGTCAGGGTCGGGCCGTCTTCCACGACCAGCACACGTTTGCCGTGTATCCGCTCCGGGTGATCCACCCGGATGGGGGAGGCCCCGTCAATGACCACGGCCCCCGGATTGAGGTCGTCTATATTGTTCCTCACCGTCTGGATATCCTCCGGGCATGCGGAATCCATCTTGTTGATGACCACGACATCCGCTTCCCTCAAAGTGACTTCACCGGGATAGTAGCGGCGTTCATGTCCGGCGCGGTGCGGGTCCATGACCGTGATCATCAGGTCGGGCACATAAAAGGAAAAATCATTGTTTCCACCATCCCAGAGGATCACGTCACAGCCGTCCGGGTCATTTTCCGCAGCCCTCAGAATGGCCTCGTAATCCGCTCCTGCATAAATCACGTTGCCCCTTGTCACGTGGGGCTCGTATTCTTCCATCTCCTCGATGGTGCAGTTATTGTCGGAAAGATCCGACAACACGGCAAAGCGCTGCACCTTCTGGGCAATCAGGTCGCCGTAGGGCATGGGATGGCGCACCGCTACCACCTTGAGACCTTTTTCCATGAGGATTTCTATCACGCGCCGGGAAGTCTGGCTCTTGCCGCATCCCGTCCTGACAGCACATACGGCTACAACCGGTTTTGTGCTTTTGAGCTTGGTATCCTTTCCGCCGAGCAGCACGAAATTTGCACCTGCCGCGTTGACTATGGCGGCCACGCCCATTACTTTCTGGTAGGTCACGTCGGAGTATGAAAAAATACAGTAATCCACCTTTAAATCCCGGATAAGCCGGGGCAGGTCTTTTTCAGCGTAAATGGGGATGCCGTCCGGGTACATGCTGCCGGCCAGCGCCGCCGGGTATTTCCTGTCGTCAATGTCCGGAATCTGCGCCGCGGTGAATGCCACCACGTTATAGTCTGCATTGTCACGGTAATAGGTGTTGAAATTATGAAAATCCCTTCCTGCGGCGCCGATGATCAGCACATTTTTCTTTGACATCATTCCTCCAATCAACTTTCAATGTAAGCCAGTTAGTGTGAGCCGGGTACTTATGTAAGCAGGACGTATTGTAAAACCCGCACTACCATTTCACCGCCCTTCGTCTCAGCGGCATGGTCATGCACCGTGCGCCTCCTCCTCCTCTTGCCAGCTCTGTCCCGAAAATGGTTATCACGTATTTTTCGTATGCCGTTGTATCTATCTTTTTGCTGAGAACATCCCTTGCCGGCAGGATGGCATAACCTGCCCTGTCCAGCTGGGCAATGGTATATTCATTGCGCCCGTAGCCGATAAGCTTACCCGGTCCCATGGCGAAAAAATTGGTGCCGCTGTGCCATTGCTCGCGCTTCTGGATCCAGATGTCACCAGGCCCTCCGCACATAACCGGTTCAAGGTCCACTCCAAGCTTCCTTAGCGCCGCCAGGATATCTTTTTGCGGCTGGATGTTCACCTTGTGGTTTTCAACGGTTATGTGAAGGGTCTGCAGCTGGTTGGCCGCCCGTACCACGGGATCGTAAATCAGGCACTGGTGCCTGTCCAGCATTGTAAACACCATGTCCAGGTGAATGAACGACTCCGGTGACACCGGCAGCTCCTGGACAATGATATGCTTTTTGTTTTTTTGTTTTTTAAAATGATTCAGGATAAAATCTATTCCTGAAGAAGAAGTCCTGACACTGATCCCAATGACCAGGATATCATCTGTAATGACCAGGATATCTCCGCCTTCCGTGGTCAGTTCAGGCACCATCTCTTCAGTTCGCACGGGATTCACCGTGCGGGCCTCGATCATTGGATGGTGAGTGACTATACTCTCCATGATCAGGCTTTCTCTTTCCCTTACCGGCTTGGCCATGCGGTTTATAAGCACGGTATCACCGATACAGCTGGCCGCGTCCCTGGTAAAGAAAAAATTGTGAAGCGGCCGCAGTGAATAGCGCTCCGGGTCAAAATACCGGGTCAGGGTGTCCTTTTTCATGACAACACCTTCGATGAGCTGCCCGGCAAGATCCACCGTCGGCAATGCCATAAGGTCTTCCATGTCTTCGGTTATTGGTTCATATCTTGAAATATCGGTCAAAAGGGACTGCCGGACCGTCTCATCCATGAGTATGTCCGTGAGAAGATCCTTGACAAGCAGCACCCGGGTATGTTTTTCAAGGGTCTGCTGAAACTGGAGGTATTCCTTTTTCACCTCCGACAGGTTCAAAATATCACTGTAAAGAGCCCGTTCCGCATTTTCAGGGGTCATGTTCTCGACTTCCGGACCGGGTGCGTGAAGAATAACCGCTTCAAGCTCACCGATTTCAGAATCGACTGCCGCTGTGATCTTTTCCATGCCGTTTTCCTTCCCCTCATGCTCCGCCTTCTTTTGTAAATGCAAAAAAAGGCGGGGCATCAAAGGGTCTTGAATTAAAAGACCGTCCTGATCCTGTCCATGGCCCAGTCGATTTCCTCTCTGGTGATTACCAGGGGCGGTGCAAAACGGATAATGGTTTCATGAGTTTCCTTGGCCAGCACCCCGGCTTTCATCAAGGCTTCTGTATACTGTCTTGCCTTTCCGGCTTTTTTTGCAAGTTCAATCGCAATCAGCAGCCCTTTTCCCCGAACTTCCATGATCAGGTCAGACTTCAGGGCCCGAAGGCTGTCGATGAAGTATTTTCCCATCTCTTGTGACCGCTGTACCAGTTTCTCGTCGACAAGGACGTCCAGGGCGGCCGAAGCCACTGCACATGCCAGCGGGTTTCCTCCAAAGGTGGACCCGTGATTGCCCGGCTTGAAAGCCACAGTCATCACTTCATCATCGGCCAGGACCGCTGAAACCGGATAGAAACCGCCTCCGAGGGCCTTGCCGATGGTCACGATGTCCGGCTTGATATTGTCATGCTCATAGCAGAACAGCTTTCCGGTCCGGCCCAGGCCGGTCTGGATTTCATCGGTGACCAGCAGTACCTGCCTGTCTTTTGTAATACGCCGGCATTGGGCCAGGTATCCTTCAGGAGGGACAATCACTCCGGCTTCACCCTGGATGGGTTCAACCAGGAAAGCCACGGTATTGGGTCCTATAGCATCTTCGAGGGCTTTTGCATCCCCAAACTCGATGACCTTGAATCCAGGTGTGAAGGGACCGAACCCTTCCCGGCACAGGGGGTCTGTGGAAAAACCGCAGATGGTGGTGGTCCGGCCGTGAAAATTATTCCGGCAGACTATGATTTCAGCCTGTTCAGGCGCAACGCCCTTGACACTGTAACCCCAGCGGCGGGCAGCTTTGATGGCAGTTTCCACGGCCTCTGCGCCGGTGTTCATGGGCAGCGCCTTGTCAAACCCGGCAAGACGGGTGAGCTTCTCTAAAAACGGTCCCATGCGGTCGTTGTGAAAGGCTCTGGATGTCAATGTGAGCCTGTCCAGCTGTTCCTTGAGCGCGGCTGCTATCCCGGGGTGGTTGTGGCCCTGGTTGAGTGCGGAATAAGCTGACAGCATGTCCATGTATTTTACATCGTCCACGTCCGTCACCCAGACGCCTTTACCTTCCCGGATGACCACCGGAATGGGGTGGTAATTATGGGCGCTGACTGTGTTTACCTGGTCGATATACTGCTGGGTTGAATTATCCATGATATGGGTCCTTCCTTGGGTTATCGGGTTGTGGTTTGTTGTCTTCATTACAAAAGATCAGTTTCCCAGGGTCGCGACCATGACAGCCTTGATGGTGTGCAGACGGTTTTCCGCTTCGTCGAAAACGACGGACGACTCTGATTCAAACACGTCATCAGTCACTTCAAGGGCCTCGAGGCCGTATTTCTGGAAAATTTCTTCACCGATTTTGGTGTGACGGTCATGGAATGCCGGCAGGCAGTGCATGAACTTGACATCCGGATTGCCGCTCAGGTCCATGACAGCCTGGTTGACCTGGTACCCGGACAACAGCTTGATCCTTTCCTCCCAGACTTCGGCCGGTTCTCCCATGGACACCCATACATCGGTATATATAAAATCGACTCCCCTGACACCTTCTTCTACACTTTGAGTCAGGGTGATGCCGGCACCGGTGCCGGCAGCTATATCCCGGCACTGGTCCACCAGGGCCTTGTTTGGCAGGCAGTCCGCGGGCGCGGCCGCCCTGAAATCCATCCCCATCTTGGCCGCACCCACCATGAGAGAATTGCCCATGTTGTTTCTGGCATCACCGAGGTAGCAGAACGATATCTCGTTCAAGGGCTTGGTACAGTGGGCCGCCATGGTCATGAAATCCGCCAGTATCTGTGTGGGATGAAACTCATCTGTCAAGCCATTCCATACAGGGACACCTGCATACCTGCCCAGTTCTTCCACTGTTTCCTGGGCAAAACCCCTGTATTCTATGCCGTCATACATCCTGCCCAGAACCCGGGCTGTGTCCTTCATGGATTCCTTTTGACCGATCTGCGAACCCGAGGGCCCGATATAGCTCACATGGGCTCCCTGGTCCAGGGCTGCTACCTCAAAGGCGCAACGGGTCCTTGTGGAGGCTTTTTCAAAAATGAGGGCGATATTTTTACCTTTAAGCCGCGGCTGCTCTATTCCGGCGTATTTGGCTTTTTTCAAATCAACGGACAGGTCCAGTAAAAATTTGATTTCCCCTGGCGTGAAATCCAATAGTTTCAAAAAATTTCTGTTCTTCAAATTAAAAGCCATGAAGCAATCTCCTGTTTGATAAGGGGTTTCAATCGTATTTCAATGTTATTTTTGAACCATAGGTTTTATCCATCAGCCGGGTGGATTCCGTGATCACGCTCATGTCGCCGCCATGATCGATAAAATCCAGGCAGGCCCTGATTTTCGGCGCCATGCTGCCTTCGGCAAACATGCCCTGGTCCAGGTACATCTGCGTATCCTTTCTATCCAGAAATTCCAGGATTTCCTGGTCTGGCCGGCCGTAATTCTTGTAGATATAGGGAACATCCGTCAGGATATACAGCTCGTCGGCGCCGATCTTTCCTGCCAGCAGGGACGAGGCCAGGTCCTTGTCTATTACCGCCTCGGCCGGGCGTACATTTTCATTTTCATCGATGTAAACCGGGATGCCGCCTCCCCCCACTGCAATCACGATATGGCCCTGTTTTGCCAGTGTTCCGATTATCTTTTCATTGATGATACCGATGGGTTTAGGGGAAGGCACAACACGCCGCCAGCCTCCGCCTGCCTTTACCTCCTCCTTGAATTCCCATCCTTTTTCAGCTGCCAGAAGATCGGCCTTTTCCCTGGTATAAATTCGTCCGACCCTCTTGGTCGGGGCCTGAAATGCGGGATCGTCCCTGTCCACGATTACCTGGGTGACCAGTGTCACAACCTCCCGGTCGAGCCCATGCTTTTTCATGACATTTCTCAGCATGCGCTCTATGATGTACCCCAGGCCGCCCTGGGTATCGGCCACACAGATGTCTAAAGGCATCTGGGGAATCTGGTATTTTTCCTCCCCGGCGTCGTTTCTCATGAGAATATTCCCCACCTGGGGGCCGTTTCCATGGCTCAAAACCAGCCCGTATCCCTCCTTGACCAGGAAAACCAGGCTCTCGATAGTGGCCAGTGCATTGTCCTCCTGCTCTTCTATGGTTCCCGCCTGGGTACCGCGCTGCAGCGCATTCCCCCCGAGAGCTACCACGGCCAGCTTGTTCAGTTTTTCCATCCGCACCACCAACCTGCTTGAATTATATGCCAAACTCCATAATCACTACCAGAGTAGTAACAACATATTTCAGCAGATGTCAAGCAAAATTTATGCTTGATCAGTGGTCGTATTTTTTCCTTAGTTTTTTCAGGTTACGCCCAAAGGCCTTGTCAATCTCGTCGCCGAACTGCTTTGATATTTCAGCGATGAAAAAATCATGAATCAGGTATCCCTCGATGGATTTGATCAGGCCCTTGTTCCTTGTCCACACGGCCATGCAGCGCCGGCTGCCCCCGAGATTTCCCGTCAGGCAGACCGAAGAATCCACCACCAGATCAAGCGTGGGGTCATTCCAGGTCTGTGTGCCGGCGTTGTCGGTACCGTGATAGAATACCTCTCCGAAATCCAGGGGCCTGGTTCCATAAACCAGGACATAAACATTGACCCCGGCTTCGTGTCTTTCCCTGAGCGCCGGTTCGAATACGGCCAGGGTTTCGTCCCACAACCCTATATAGATGTCTCTTTCCGCGGACCGGATCAATGCTTCCGACAGGTCCATGGCCTCTTTTTTTCCGGAAAGGTTCCATACCGGGTCAAAATCGGATTCAAAGGGAATGGATTCCAGCTGTTTTTTGAGTTCATCGGTCAGCCGGGTATTGTTCCGCTTGAGTGCATTGATCATCTCCTCCGGGGAAATGGGGGAATACACTTCCGGATTGGTGCCCTGGGCCACGGCAAACCCTTTTTTTATCAACCGCCTGACAATGTCATAAACCCTGGAATGGGGCACTCCGGAATGCTGGGAAATATTGTAGGCGCTGGACGGGTGCTCCTGCAGCAAAGACAGGTAAACCTTTCCCTCGTATTCAGTAAAGCCCAGCGCCTTGAAGTTGTTTAAAATCAGGTCCACATCCATAACAGTTCCTCATGTCATTTATTTAATTCTCGAGATCATATGCTTTGCGCTGTACAAGATCAATAGTTTATGGTAGCAAGTATTGCAAATTTATTGCATTTCATTCACTGGTATCAAAGGAGGGCGTTGTGGCTGAATTCAATTTAAAACATGTTTATGAATCCCAGCAGTTTGACAGAAAACTTCTGGAAACAGTCTTTACCACGGCCGACAGGATGAAAGCCGATCTTTTGGCCGACCCCCGTCAGTACGCCGATGCCCTCAAGGGCAAAATCATGGCATCCCTTTTTTACGAGCCGTCCACCAGGACAAGGTTTTCATTTGAAAGCGCCATGGCCCGGCTCGGCGGGTCCATTCTCACAACGGAAAACGCAAGGGAGTTTTCCAGCGCGGCCAAGGGTGAAAGCCTCAACGATTCCACCCATATAATGTGCGGCTATGCCGACGTGATCGTCATGCGGCACAATGAACCGGGCAGCGCCAAGCAGGCGGCGGACATCGCAACCGTGCCCGTCATCAATGCAGGTGACGGTTCGGGCCAGCATCCCACCCAGGCCCTTTTGGACCTGTACACCATCAGGGACAACTTTCCCAGCATGAACGGGATAACCATCGCCATGGTGGGAGATTTGAAATACGGGAGGACGGTCCGCTCCCTTTCCTACCTGCTCACAAAATACGACCGGATCAAGATCTATTACGTCTCCCCTCCTGTATGCAGGATGGATGAAGACCTCAAGGAATATCTTCTGGAAAACAACATACAGTGGGAAGAGGACGAGGTCCTGGAAAACGTTCTGCCTCTCGTGAACTGCGTGTACATGACCCGCATCCAGAAAGAGCGCTTCCACGATCCAGAAGACTACGAACAGGCTGCCGGGCGGTATATCCTCGATCCTGAAAAAGTCAAGCTGATGAAAAAAGACAGCATTATCATGCATCCGCTGCCCAGGGTCGATGAAATCCCACAGGAAGTGGACTCGGACCCCAGGGCCAGGTATTTCGAGCAGGCGTTGAACGGACTTTATGTCAGAATGGCCCTGCTTTTGCTACTGCTGGCACCGGAAAAATAGCACCTTAAGCCGCGGGTCAGGTATAAAGCTCGTACCTGGCCAGAATGCCTTCCAGGCCTCCCATTTTCAAAGGTTTTTTCCAGGAGGCCTTCAGGCCGAGCTGGCGGGAATATAACGGGTCCCCGAAATAAATACATGCTGTGGATCCTGTACACCGCTGCTTTAAAAAATCCCCCAGCGCCCTGTAAAAGGATGTCAGATCCTTTCCTTTTTCCATCCGGATGCCATAGGGCGGATTGATAAGTATCGCTGAATTTTCAATGGATGGAATATCCCTGAAATCCATCAGTTCTACAGGAACGTTGCTGCCGTAATGCAGACCCATCAGGTTGGTGCGGGCTGCGGCAACGGAAGACTCGGCAATGTCACTGCCTGCTATCAGCCCCAAAGGCAGTTCACGGATATTGGACACGGCCTCTTTTTTTACCTGCGCAAACAGGTTGGGATCATAATCAGGAAGCCTTTCAAACCCGAACCTTTTTCTGAAAATACCGGCCGGTATCCGGCAGTAGTGCATCAGGGCTTCTGCCAGAAGAGTGCCTGACCCGCACATGGGATCATAGAGAGGCTGAGTGCCGTCCCAGCCGGAGAGCTGGACCATGGCCGCCGCAACCGTTTCCTGCATTGGAGCGGACACGATCTCTTCCCTGTAGCCCCGCTTGTGCAGCGGAGAGCCCGAGGCATCTATGCTGATATGTGCCTGGTTCTCCCGTATATGAAGATTGACACCCACGTCGGGATCCTGGCCGTCCACGTTGGGCCGCCGGTTGGACCGGTCCCTGAAATAATCGGCAATGGCATCCTTGACCCGCAGGGCTGCAAACTGGGAATGGTTGATGGCAGAGTCCGACACATTGGCAAACACGGAAAAGGTCTGCTTTGGAGACAAGAATTCCTCCCAGCGGATTGTCCTGGCTTTTTTATACAGCACGTCAGGGTCAGGGCAGTCAAAAGCGATCAACGGGGCCAGGACCCTGGAAAGCAGCCTGGATTGATAGTTGATCCGGTAAAATGCTTTTCTTGTGGCCAGAAAACTGATTCCCCTGAACCCCGGGTCGATGCTGTCGGCCCCTAGCTCTTCTAGCTCCTTTACTCCAAGATCCTTGAGGCTTTCAGACACCTGGGCAAAATAAAGATTCTGTCTTTCATAAAGGTAGGTAAGCTTCTGCTGGCTTCGCAGTTTTCCCTTCCCTTTCTGCAGTATGGTTTTCTTTTCCATGGTTTTCTTTTCTCAAACGGGGTCAGGCTTGGCTTATTGGCTTATT
>CAYNHL010000129.1:0-10156 GCA_964397015.1 uncultured Desulfobacterales bacterium
CAAAGGTCGTTGCAGTTTCTGTCGCCCATACACTGATCTGTAACGGTTACTTTCATGGGATATTCCTTTTTCGATAAAAATTATGGTATGATAACTTCTATTTTTAGCAATTCGCAGATACGGTGTCAATAATCAAAATATGGTCCAGCCAGTCAACAGGCATTACAGGGAGGTTAAAACAGCTTTAAAGAAGGGCATTTTTGCCAATCCTTTTTCCCTGGGCAAGTATGGTGCTTCTCCATATATGGCGTGTGAGCATGGTTGTCTTTACTGCGACGGCCGCGCTGAAAAGTATTATGTGGAAAATGATTATTCAAAGGACATCATTGTCCGGAAAAATCTGCCCCAGCTTCTTGAATCACAGTTGCCGAAACTCAGGGAAAAAGCCTTTGTCTCCATCGGGTCTGGAATAACCGATTCCTATCAGCCAATCGAGGCTGATGAACGCCTGATGGTCCAAATTTCAAAGAGTATAGCCCAAAATGGATTTCCAGCGACTATATTTACAAAATCCAACCTGGTTTTACGCGATATTGATACCTGGAAAAAGATAAATGAAAGCAGTCGGTTTGTCCTGTTTGTCTCCCTGGCTGTGACCGATGACAGTATCCGCCGGATATTCGAACCAAAGGCCGCTTCTGTAGACAAGCGGCTGGACCTGCTCCGGCAGTTCAAGGCAGCTGGCATACCCGCAGGAGTTCTTGCCATGCCGTTTCTGCCGTTCATCACCGATACCATGGCTCATATTGAAGGCCTGTATGATACACTTGCCGGTATCGGGGTCGATTTTATCATCCCTGCGGGACTGACTCTCAGGCCGGGAAGACAAAAAGATATCTTCATGGAAACAGTCAATGCCCATTTTCCGGAGCTGGTCGAAAAAATAGGGCTTGTCTACAGAGAAGAACGCAAAAGCGGGGCACCTCATTGGTCATATCAAAAGCATCTCAATCAGACCATAGGACAGGTGGTGGAGCGGTATAAAATCCCGACGGCCGTGCCTCATCACATCTACCGTGATCAGATGCCGGTCTATGATGAAATTTTTGTTCTGCTCAGCTCCATGAAAGAGATATATTATCACCGCGGGGTGAATATACGCCCTCTCGAGTCTGCAATGAATCGCTACTGTGACTGGCTGGGGGCTGAAAAAAAGATATTCAACAGGCGTAAAACCCTTGAAGCAGATTATGTGGACAACAAACTTTTAGAGGCATGTCATTCAGGCCGGCTTTTGAATATCATTCAAAATGCAAAACTGTCTGATTTTTTGCACAATATTATAATAGACAGAAAAGTGTTCGATTTTACGACACGAAGGTTAACCTGTTTTTGAATATGAATTCCCTATGGCTGAGAAAGGGCCTGCAAGTCTCAGGGGCGAGAAAATCCATGATATTTGCGACAGCCAGGCCGGTTTCTGAGTGTTTGGCCTCCTTTTTCAGCTGGGCAATTATATTTCCTGCATCTTCGATAGAGCAATTCCTCTGTACACCTGCCGGCAGCTCGAGAATGGCAATGCTGACGGTCATCAGTGGGATCCTGCTTTCAATGCCCTCCCTGTTTTTTGAGATCATGAAACCGTCTTTCATGGTCTTCGGGTCGTAAAAGCTTTCTGCATTCTTTTTAAACTTCAGTGAAACAGCCCTCATTTCATCTTCAACAGTCTTGTGGGTTTCTCCTTTTATACCCAAAAAGAAGTCATCTCCTCCCACATGTCCTGCAAAACGGTTATCACTGAAAGCGGCTTTTTTCAGCAGGTCTGCAAACATCAGAATCAATCGGTCCCCGTTTCTAAATCCGTAACGGTCATTGTAGGGCTTGAAGTTGTCAAAGTCAAAATAGATCAGGTGGAAGCCGTTGTTGACATCGGCCAGGCTCTCACTGAAATATTCATGGATCATGGTGTTTCCAGGCAGCCTGGTCAGCGGATTCTGATTGCGGGCAATGGTGATGTTTTTCTCATTGATAAGCTTCAACAGGGATTTGGTGCTCAAAAGGCCCACATATTTCATATCATCGACAATTATCAGGCCCTCATTGTTATTATAGTGAGTATAGGTCTCGATCAGTTTTTCGACAGAGGAGTGAATGTCGGCAATCGGGACTTTGGTGATAAACTTTGATATATCTTTCCCAAAAGTCGGGTTCTCCAGGAGCTGCCGGCCGAATTTAGAGAAGATGTAATCTTTAAAGGAGGTGTCTCTTACCACGCCTATAGGCTCTTCATGACGATTGATCACGGGGAAAAAAGAGGTCTCTTCTTCACTCCTGAATTTATCGAACAAGGTGATGCTGTCACAGTCACAAAATACGGGTTGAATATATTTGATTTCACTGGCGATCAACGAGCGGTCTTTGATCGGACCGTTACGCCTGTCTATACGTGCCAGATCCCGGATATCGTTGTAGTTTGATTTAAGATCCACAAGATTCCTGCTGGGGTGCTGGACAAAATAACCCTGGACCATGTCACAGCCGATTTCCCTGCACAGGGTATATTCTTCACGGGTTTCGACCCCCTCGGCCAGGACCAGGCTTCCCATGAAATGGGTTAAGTTTACAATGGTGGAGACAACCAGCCTCTTTTTAGGATCATTTTCCAGGTTTTTGATAAAAAATCGGTCAATTTTAACGTAATCCGGCTCCAGGTAATACAGCAGCTGAAGACCTGAAAATCCTGTGCCGCAGTCATCGACTGCAATCTTGTATCCCTGGTGCCGGTACTGTTTTAACAGTCTTGTGATATCTATATCCTGCCTGAATTGATATTTTTCCGAAATTTCAAAACAGATGTCTTCAATGTCATAACCGTTTTTTCTGAGAATTTCAGTCGTGTTGCCACGGGAATAGTCCTGGGATTGAAAAAGGCGGCTGTCAATATTGTAGAATAGTTTTATCCTTTGTTTCTGCTTGAACGGGGCAAATTTGGCAAAGGCTTTATATCTTAAAAACATGTCCACCTGGTGCAGCAACCCCTGTTCGTAAGCCTGGTCAAACACCTGGTCTATGGAGTCGAATCCGGCTTCCAGGTGATTTCTCAGCAGGGCTTCGAAACCGAATGCATTCCCGGTATGAATGTTGACAATGGGCTGATAGGCGTAATCAATTTTTGACAGCCGTTCAAGCCATATTTTATCTTTCAGTTCGGTCATGGTCTTTGATAATCCTTAAAGTACTGGCTTGATAACTCAACTTGCGGGCATCATTGTTGAAGCCCGAAAGCTGAATCGATAATAAAAACTTTCCTTGATCAAAGGATGATACGCCTGAAATATGAGAAAGGTGCTAGAAATGGACAAAAGTTTTCAATTCGCCCTGATATTTAGGAATTACGGCATAAATTTTATATCAATCAAGTTTGAAAGTGTAAAATTGGCTTTTCAATTGCACTGCTGAATGATATGGATGGTTTTTTGAATCGAGACTTCAATTTGAAAGGTAAGCAGGGAAAGGGAACAGGTTGAAAGTCCCTTTTTATTTCATGAAAACCAAGACCTTGAAATCCGATATAATTCTACTCCTGGTGGCCGCCATCTGGGGACTGGCCTTCGTGGCGCAGCGTGTCGGGATGGAATATGTGGGGCCCTTTACCTTCAACGGGCTCAGGTTCGTCCTTGGAGGCATTTCATTGATACCCTTTGTGTGGATGACCAGGAAAAACACCCATACCGGCAGTAATGCCGAGTTGATCAGGTCAGGTATCGTTTCAGGGATTTTCCTGTTTGCCGGCATTTCGCTGCAGCAGGTCGGCATCGTGTATACCACAGCCGGCAAAGCCGGATTCATAACCGGTCTCTACGTTGTGATGGTACCGATTCTTGGCCTGTTTCTAAGGCAGGCCAAAACCGGTGCAGGCACCTGGGCAGGAGCTGTCCTGGCAAGCGCAGGCATGTATCTTCTCAGCGTCACAAAGGGTCTGGACATAGAATTCGGGGACATGCTGGTGTTTTTTTCCGCTATCTGTTTCGCCTTTCACCTGATCATCATCGAGCGCTTCTGCAACCGGTTCGGCACGGCAGCCCTTTCCCTGGTGCAGTGCGTAGTCTGTTCGTTACTCAGCCTGGGCGTTGCCCTGGTTTTTGAAAAATTTATCCTGGCAGATATTTTAAAAATTACCGTACCCCTTGTCTATGGCGGAGTCTTTTCCGTGGGAATAGCCTATTCCCTGCAGATATACGGTCAGAAAAACAGTCCTGCTTCCCATGCAGCCATTATCCTCTGCCTTGAATCGGTTGTCGCTGCAATAGGCGGATGGTTGATCCTGAATGAAATTTTGTCGGGCCGGGCCATTTTCGGGTGTGTGCTGATGCTTGCAGGCATGCTGGTATCACAGCTTTATACCGTAAAAAAGTTATCCTCTTACCCGGCTTGAAACTTGTGAAAACACTCCTGTGACAGGAGCTATTTATTATATGCGACAACCATGGTTTTTGGTTCAGGGCGCAGCCTTCACAATGCACCCCTTTTTTTCTGGTATTGGCACAGGATGCCACCGGAACACGGCCGCGGCAGCTTTATGCGGCAAAGGCGACAAAATTCCACCTGCAAATTTTTCAGATGCGACTGCCCTGGTTTTTAGTTGCAATGACAAAGATAATTCATTAATATCATTGCATATTGATTCAAGCAGACACATCTGAGGTTATATTAGCAAGGGAGGCCGGGATGAAAACACCAGCAGTGTTCAGTATTTTTTTACTGATTGTTTTGTCTGTATTGACCATTACCTGGGGATTGCCGGTTGCCGGCATGGCAACCACGTATTATGTCCGTACAGACGGAGGAGATACTACCCAGTGCACCGGACTTGCAGATGCGCCTTATCCTGGTTCGGGCACGGGAGTGGCCTGCGCCTGGGATCATCCTTTCAGGGCATTGCCTCCTGGAGGGACGTCGCGCATTTCAGGAGGGGACACGCTGCTCATAGGCAGCGGTGCCTACCGCATGGGTTATGGCGCACCGGGAGCGGACTGGTGCGATTCGAGTTTTCCCTGGGAATGCCATATGCCCCCTGTACCCAGCGGTCCTGATCCTCAATCTCCCACGCGTATTCTTGGAGCAGGCTGGGATACTGGATGCGCCATTCCCCCTGAACTGTGGGGAACCCAGCGTGCCCGGATGATCTTGAACCTGACACAAAGCAGCAATGTCGAGGTGGCCTGCCTGGAAATTACAGACAGGTCCTCCTGTGTCGAATCTCATACAGGGGGAATGGAATGCGAGAGGGACACATATCCTTACGGAGACTGGGCGGCCACAGGGCTCTGGGCCGAGGATTCGGACAATGTCACATTGCGCGATCTTGATATTCACGGCATGGCCCATTCCGGGATCCAGGCCGGCCGCCTGTCCGACTGGCAGGTCGAAAATGTTCGAATAGCCGGTAACGGCTGGGTCGGCTGGGACGGAGATATCGATGACGATTCGGCCAACAGCGGTGATATGGTTTTCAAGAATTTTACCGTAGAATGGAACGGGTGTGCGGAAACATGGCCTGACGGTGAACCTGCCGGCTGCTGGGGGCAGACTGCAGGCGGTTACGGTGACGGGCTTGGAACAGGAAGCACCGGCGGAGACTGGGTGTTCGAGGACAGCGTGTTCCGGTACAACACCTCGGACGGTCTGGATCTTTTGTACCACAGGCTGGAGGGCAGTATCACGCTGCGCAGGACCATGGCATACTCAAATGCTGGAGACCAGTTGAAAACAATGGGGACCGCCCATTTTGAAAATGTCGTCGCCATCAGCAATTGCGGGTATTTCACGGACAGGACCCACACCTACAATGTGGATGCATGCCGCTCCGGGGGCAGCGCCCTTGCCCTTACCTTCAAGCGCGACAGCGAGATCACCGTGATCAACAGTACGCTCGGCGGTCAGGGTGATTGCCTGGTCATTGTCGAGTGTGATCAGGATGAAAATTGCAGCGGAAATGAAACTGTCCGCATGCGTAACAGCATTTTCACAGGGAACCCGGAATATCTGGATCCAAACGATATCACCAGCCTTTTCTGGTACGGCACGCAGCAGAATCCGTTTGTCATTGATTACAGCATTTTCAATGGACTCAAAAATATTCCCGTACCATGTCCAACAGGTAGTCTGTGTGATGTGTCACCGGCGCTGGCCGATGAAACACTTGACACTTTCAACGGGCAGCTGACTTCGTTAAGCCCTGCCATTGACGCGGGAATCACGGATGGGGCACCTTCAACTGACTGCCAGGGCAACACTCGCGACAGCCTGCCGGATATGGGCGCATTCGAGTTCAGCAACGCATCTGACTGCAGGACAAAAATCACAGGAGCCACGATCACCGGGGACCAGGTGGCCGGAGAAACTGTCGTTTTTGCCGTTGATGCGGAAAACAGCTGCAGCAATTCCCTGTATTACCGCTTTTCCGTCAACCCGGATTACGGGACCGCGGGATACGACGACCAGGGATGGTCAAGCATGACAGCAACGGAGTGGATTTCACAGAATACGCTTTCGCATGCGTTTGTTTCGGCCGGTAAGTATATCGTGGTGGTTTGGGTCACGAACGATACTGACAGCGTGGACCCTGACGATGTTCCCATTATCGGATGGTCCGTCGATATCGAGCGGGAGTGAGCCTATTTCCATAAAAATCTGCCGGCAGTAAAGACCAGCGCGGCAGTACCGGTGACGAACAGGACCAGGCAGGTGAAAAAAACACTCCACCCCCACCAGAAGGGGGCGTTCAGCAGGCATGTAAGGCCGCCTATGACCGGCACGGCAAAAATGTTCATAAAGCCGATTTCCCTTGCCACCGGTGTTTTGAATTCCGGGTCCACGATGCGCAGGAGCATGAGGCCGCAGGATACCGTGCCTGTCACCACCCCGTAAATCGCCATTGCGCGCTCGAGGCGGTAGGCTTTCAGTCTCCGGCTCAGCATGAATACCATCAGGGTTGTGACAATGCCGCCTGCAACCGCGATCAGCATTACAGGCACGATATATTTCCAAAGGACAAAAACCTGGATGCCGCAACCGGTTGCAACGACAAGATAATCAACCGACAGGCCGGTGATCCGGTTTTGTGTTGCAGGATCCATCAGGTGGCCAAGGCGCGTGGTCCTGTGAACAATGGTTCTGAACAGGATGGCGATCACCAGCCCGAACAGGAAGAAGAATCCCCATAACATGCTGCCGGCATCCGGCGGAAGCAGCGAGGAACCGTAAGCGACAACTGCATAGGTGATGATGTATACCAGTCCTGCCATGGCCGTGTGAAGCGCCAGGCTGTCAAGATTTGCCCCATGGGTTGTCAATGTGCCTGCGGACAGGCCTTTTTGCCCGTCCGGTAAAATTCCCCTGACAAAAAATTCAGGCAGCCTGCCCCGGTTGTATGCCGCTTTTTTCACCCCTGCGTTTGCAAGCGGTACGCCTGCGAAAAAAGCGAAAAAATAACCTGCGGCAGCGAGTGTGAGTCCTATGGTAGAGGCGTCTGAAAACCCCATGGTTTCCCATACGCTGCCGATGGAAAGGGCCTGCCCCGGCCCTTCGTTGAATGCAAGGGGCAGAAGAAACCCGAATGTTTTGAACAACGGCTCATGCCCGGCCCAGACGAGCAGGGCGGCAACCAGGGTGCCCGTTATGGCCTGGAGAGGAAAAGTGACGGCCTGGACGGCCGCCATCCAGGCCGAGCCTTTTATGATTTTTGTCTCGCCTTGTGCCGGAGCCTGTTCCATGACCGAGGTCAGTCCCAGGGAAATGAACGAAATATTGAAAAAATGATATGCAAACGTTTTTACAAGATGGACATCGATAGAGAAAAGATCGAGGTTCAAGAGGAGAAATCCAGCCATGCCCCCTGTAAGGCTGGCAGGGAACATGATTTTCTGGAAAAAGGGTACATATGCCCTGAAGAGCACTCCTGTCAGCAGCATGGCTGAAAGAAAGCCGAAAACAATCAATGGTTCAAAGGGAAACGGTGGAGTCATGATTTAAATCCTTTCTTGCATTCATGAACAGGATTTTGGGGAAAAAAACCGCCGGGTTACCTCGAGCAGCAGTTTCTTTCTCATGTCCGGGGACATCGCGTCGAGCACTTCATTCACAGGCGCCGTGCGTTTTGGCATCTGCCGGTTTTGGATGCCGGCAAGATCAAACAGTGTGTCGAGATTTTCAAAAACAGCATCCGGCTCCACTGATTCCATTATCGAGTTTAACATGGGCAGCAGTTTTCCTGGCGGCAGGCTTTTTGCTGTTTCTACGCTGGCTTTCAGGTCCCTGACAAACAGGTCGGCATGCCCGTGGTTTGACAATGTCACCGACAGGTGGATACTTGCGGGCACATCGCCAAAGGACAAAGAGGGCTGCACATACCAGCCTTTTTCATTCATTTCGTCAATGACATGGAATATATTGACATCCCCGTCCCTGGAGCTGAAAGACAGCAGCGTCATCGCCGGATTGCCCATGATGTAAAGTTCCGGGATGCTCTGGATTCCTTCCTTGATATCTTGGGCAAGGTCTATCTGCTTTTGGGCAAAGGCAAGGTACTGTTTTTCCCCAACGTAGTGAAGCACGGCCCAGGCAGCAGCCAGGGGGCCTCCGCTCTTGGTACTCTGGATGGTCGGATTGATCATTGTATAGCCAAGCCAGCCGGTAAAGGCGAACAGCTGGAACTGCCTGAGTTCGGCATTGCGGTAAAGGATGAGCGATGCTCCCTTGGGAGTGTAGGCGTACTTGTGAAGATCCACGGAAATGGAATTGACCCCCGGGCAGGAAAAATCGAACGGATCCATGCGACGGCCCAGCTTTGCCAGGAACGGCAGCAGAAAGCCGCCCATGCACGCATCCGTATGAAACCAGATATTGTGTTTTTCGGCGATTTGGGACAGTTCATGAATGGGGTCCATGACTCCCTGCGTATATGAAGGGGCGGAGCCGGTCATGAATATGGTGTTTTCAGTGATGCTCTCCTCGGTTTTTTCTATATCGGCCGTGAACGTTTCCGGGAGTACCGGCACGGACACCGCCTTCAGACCCAGGTAGTGGGCAGCCTTGTGAAAGGCGGCATGGGCTGTGGTGGGCAGAATCATCTCCGGGTGTTTGATTTCAGGCCTTGTTTCCCGGTAATAATCCCGGGCTGTTTTAACTGCGAGCATGATACTTTCAGTGCCGCCCGAGGTAAAATTCCCGACCACTTCGCTTCCGCCGCCAAGATGCTTTCTCATGATGGCCACCAGGTCGTTTTCAAAAGACAGCAGGCTTGGGTATACACTGAAGTCAAGAGCGTTTTCCGACAGGAACATGTTATTTACCTTTTTGGCAAATTCCAGGATATCTTCACCCGGATCAAATATATATCCAAAGGCTTTGCCCGATCGCCAGTCCAGATCTTCTTTCCGGTACAAGTCTAGTTTTTCGAGGATGTTTTCCTGTGAAAGGCCGTTTTCAGGAAGGTTCATGCCGCCTCCTTTTGTTTGTTTTATCACTTGATCATGTCAATGGTGTGTCAGCAGAACAAAAATAACCCAGTTGAACCCAAAAAACCAGCATGTTTTTTTCTGGTTCAGACACAGCGGCGGGTTATCGTACCTTTACAAAGAAACCCCCTCTTTATATAATAGGCTTTACAGCAGAAAGGTTTTCGGTGTGCGGACAGCAGTAAATGCGGTTGAACCAGGGATGAAACCCTGAGATTGATTAAGGGAGCTTGTAATGACAGAAATGTATTCTACCAGGGAAATCGCCGAATATTTGAATATCAACGAAAAAATGGTTTATTCCCTTATCGCTGAAAAAGGCCTGCCCGCTTCCAAGGTTACAGGAAAATGGCTTTTTCCCATAAATCTTGTCCGCCAGTGGGTGGAGGCCGGCACACAAAATTACCCGCAGACCGCAAAACTGCCTCCCTATCATGGGCTTGTGCTGATTGCAGGCAGCAATGACCTGCTTTTGGACAAGGTTATTTCAACTTTCAATATCAAGCATGAAAAGCACCTTGCAATGTTTGCCATGACAGGTTCACTCGGCGGATTGAATGCGTTGAAACAGAATCTGTGCCATATAGCGTCCAGCCATCTTCTTGGCGATAACGACGATTATAATTTTCCTTTTTTAAAAGACAAGGCCGGTCAGATGCCGGCGGTCGTCAATTTCTGCCTGCGGGAACAGGGCTTTC
>CAYNHL010000130.1:0-10118 GCA_964397015.1 uncultured Desulfobacterales bacterium
CACCATTGAAAAAGGCAGCACCAATGTTTACAGGGATCTGGAAAGCCCGGAAGCCGACACCATGTATGTGGAGGCCCGTCTGGCTGCCAGAATCAGGGAAATCATCGAGAACCGGCATCTGACCCAGCAGCAGGCAGCTGATATCCTGGGCATGCCCCAGCCCAAGCTGTCCGGCATGCTCCGGGGTAAATTCCGGGGAATCAGCGAAACCAAAATGATCTCATGCCTCAACCGCCTTGGCAGTGATGTGGAGATCGTTGTGGGACAGACCCGGGAGGATTTTTCAAAAGGAGATACCCTGATCACATTTGCCTGAGAATCAGGTTAGACAGAAAGTGGCCATCAATAACAAACCCTAAAGGCGTCATCCATGTACCCATCGGTTGTTGTACAGCAGGTTGAACAGGGGATTCTGGATTTTCTGCGGACCACCTTTTCCATTGCCACCCCACATTTCCATGGCATCATGGACCATTTTCTGTCCGGCGGCGGGCTGTTTTCAGGCCCCTATCTGTCGTTGTCCCTGCCGTTTGAACCCGGTCTTTCTGGCAAAGACCGATTTTCTTCCTTTACCATGGCGTTTCCGCCCTATGCCCACCAGGATGCCGCCTTTGACAACCTGTCCGGCCCCACGCCCGTTTCCACCCTGGTGGCCACTGGCACCGGCTCCGGAAAAACAGAATGCTTCCTGTATCCCATTCTCTACCATTGCCAGGAGCAGGCCCACAAACCCGGTATCAAGGCCATATTGATCTATCCCATGAACGCTCTTGCCACAGACCAGGCCGGTCGGATTGCCCGGCTGATCCATAATGCTCCCTCGCTCAACGGCAATGTCACCGCCGGTCTGTATGTGGGCAGC
Source organism: uncultured Desulfobacterales bacterium (assembly GCA_964397015.1). Lineage (GTDB taxonomy): Bacteria > Desulfobacterota > Desulfobacteria > Desulfobacterales > Desulfobacteraceae > MADRE2. The sequence goes on from CAYNHL010000130.1 coordinate 863, forward strand.
CGGGAAAAAGAACCAGCCAAAAAGATGACCGATGCCGCCATCATCTCCGACAAGGAGACCCTGCGTAAATCGCCACCGGACATCCTGCTGACCAATTACAAAATGCTGGATTATCTGCTCACCCGGCCCCAGGATGCACATTTGTGGGCTGACAATGATGCCGATACCCTCAAATTTCTGGTGGTGGATGAACTCCATACCTTTGACGGTGCCCAGGGCACAGACCTGGCCTGCCTGATCCGGCGGCTGAAGGACCGGCTGCACACCCCGGAAGGGGGGCTCTGCTGTGTGGGTACATCCGCCACGTTAGGTCACAAAAGCCAAGGAGACCGGCTGCGGGAATATGCTCAGCGTATTTTTGGGGAACCATTCGGACCGTCTTCCCTGATCACGGAAAAACGCAAGACCGCCGGGGAATTCCTGGGCGACGCCATGATCACCTCCCTGACTATGCCGGGGCCGGACCGGGAGACAATCATGGACCCGGATCAGTACCCCACCCGGGAAGCATATCTGACGGCCCAGTATCCCCTGTGGTTCAACACCGCCGTCCCCGAAAACAGGCTCATGGAAACCCCATGGCGGATCATGCTGGGGGATCAGCTCAAGGGACACCTCCTGTTCCAGAACCTGGTGAAGGTGCTCCAGGGCGGTATCCTGTCCTATTCTGAGATATGGAACCGGCTCTCCGGCATCCTTCCTGCTCCAGACACCGGCACCATCCGATACCCGGAACGTCTTTTGGGCAGCTTTACGGCCCTCATTTCCCATGCCTTGAGTCCGGTCAAAGCAGAGGAACACAATATTGCCGGTTCTGACAGGGACCCGGATTCGGAAGAAAACACAGCCACCCGTGCTTTGGTGGATGTCCGGGTCCAGTACTGGCTCAGGGAGCTGGGCCGCATGGTGGTCTCCGTTGGCACCGATCCCCGGCTGGCCTGGTCGGATGACCTCACCGATGCAGAATTGAAACGGCATCTGCCTGTGGTGCACTGTAGGGAGTGCGGGGCCATGGGATGGCTGGGAGTGAAAAAACCGCCCGAGGACCGCGTGATCCCGAACCTCCGCCAGATCTATAACGCATTTTTCTCCAAAAAAGACAAAGGCACGGTATACCTGTTTCCCGAGGATGAAAACCTGAACCAGGCAGGCTTGAATGGTAAGGTGGTATTGTTCTGCGGCGCCTGTCTTCATTTTCATGCCGCCAAAACTCAACGCAAATGCCCCTCCTGCGGGGAATCGGATCTGGTGCAGGTGTTCATCCCGGACAATTCCACCACCACCTGTCCCTATTGCCAGGCCCACCGGAGTCTGACCCTGATGGGGTCCCGGGCCGCCTCCCTGACCAGCGTGATGATTTCCCAGATGTTTGCCTCCACATACAATGATGACCGAAAACTGATCACCTTTTCCGACAATGTGCAGGATGCCGCCCACCGGGCCGGTTTTTTCGGTGCCCGCACCTGGGGGTTCAACCTGAGAGTGGCGTTGCAGAAAGTGGTGGACATTCTGGAAGAAGAGGTGTCCCTGTCTGAACTGCCGGACCGGTTCACCGATTACTGGTCAGGGCGGATGACACAAGAGACCTATATCGCCACGTTTATCGCCCCGAACATGGAGTGGTTTGCCGACTATGACCACCTTGTCACCAGGGGGGTCCTCCCAACCAAATCCAATCTTGTCCGCCAGATCAACAACCGCCTGAAATGGGAAATCCATTCGGAATATGGCTTTGATGCCCGCATCGGCCGGACCCTGGAGAAATCCGGGGTATCCATGGTTCATGCACAGCCTGACACCCGCACATCCGTGGTCAATGACCTGCTGCTGCGCCTGCCCAACGAAGTGGAAGCGTGCCGGGATATCACGGAAAAGCAGGTCGAACAGCTCGTCTGTGGTATGGTCAATCATCTGAGAATCAACGGGGCGGTGTATCTGCCCTATCTGGAGGGATACCTCAAGGACCGGGGCAATGATTATCTGTTGTCCACGCACCGGATCAGCTGGATGCAGGGGATCGGTCCCACCACCCGGGCGCCCAAGTTTCTGACTTCCCGGTATGATTTGAGAAACAAGAACGGCATCATCCGTTTTCTGGGTCTGTACCATCCCACCCGCAAAACCTGGTGCGACACATGGGTGCACAAACTGATTTTGAATACACAGGCCCTGGATGATGCCGTGTCAGCAGGAGAAATCCTGAAAATCGCTGTCCGGTCCATGGTGACCCACGGGCTCCTGACAGAGATCCTGGTGGGGGGCTATGGCATCTGGGGGCTGGTGCCGGACCGGCTCAGGGTGACCACCCGTCTGGGGCAGATCCGGTGTGACCGGTGCGGGCATCTGATATCTGCCCCTGAAGCGGAGTTCGACATCTGGGAGGGTGCTCCCTGTATCCGGAAGAGCTGCTTTGGGGCCTGCCGTCTGGAGAGCACCACCCCAGATTATTACGGCAAACTGTTCCAGTCCGGGGAAGTGGCCCGGCTGTTCACCTGCGAACACACAGGGCTTCTGGACCGGGACACCCGCCAGAAGATCGAGATTGCCTTCAAAGCCAGGGAAGAAGACCGGGAACCCTGGGCACCCAATCTGTTGTCCTGCACCCCCACCATGGAGATGGGCATCGATATCGGAGACCTGTCCGCCACCATTCAATGCTCGGTGCCCCCGGCCCAGGCCAGCTATCTCCAGCGTATCGGCCGGGCCGGACGGAAAAACGGCAATGCCCTGAATCTGACCGTGGCCAACCTCAATCCCCATGACCTGTATTTCTTTGCCTCCCCCATCATGATGATGGCCGGGCAGGTCAATCCGCCCGGTGTGTTCCTGGATGCGGCAGCGGTATTGGAACGTCAGTTCACGGCATTCTGTTTTGATCGATGGGTGGCCCACGGTATTCCGGACCATGCCCTGCCTGTCAATCTTGGCACGGTGATAGAACAGGTTAAAAAAAAGGACGAATCCGGATTCCCGCACACGCTCATGGCATTTGTGTCCTCCCGGCTGACCGGACTGCTCGATGATTTTTATGGGCTTTTCAAGGACCCGGCCCTGAGTGATGCTGCCAAAGCCCATGTCCAATCCTTTGCCGGCGGCAGGGACGGCGGAGACATGGGGTACCGGATACTGAACGGGCTCACCACCCTTGTGAAAGAGCGGGACCGGTTGCAGTCCAGGGCCAGAAGCCTTTACAAAGCCATCAAGAAAAAGGAAAACGATCTGGCCGGGGGCCTCACCATCACCGATGAGATCCAGGAAATGAAACAGGAAAAGGCCGGACTCCAGCAACTGGTCAAATCCATCAACAGAAAGAACACGTTCAACTTTTTCACGGACGAAGGATTTTTGCCCAACTATGCCTTTCCCGAGCAGGGAGTGACCCTTCATTCCATCATATTCCGGCACCGAAAAGCGGTGTCGGACGGCGAACGGCACTATGACACCTTTGACTTCCAGTATGAACGGGGGGCCGGCAGTGCCTTGTCGGAACTGGCGCCTCACAATGTGTTCTATGCCGGGGGCCGGCGTGTCCGGGTGGATCAGATCGATCTTCAGCTGTCCCCGGTGGAGTCTTGGCGGTGCTGCCGGGCCTGCTCCTACACGGAACTGGCCGGGACCGGTTCCCCGGCCTCATCCTGTCCCCGGTGCGGCAACACCATGTGGTCGGATGCCGGCCGTCAGTTCCAGATGATCCGCATGCGCCAGGTGTTTGCCACCACCCCGGATGACCGAAGCCGGATTTCTGACGACCGGGATCAACGGTCCCCTGAATTTTATGTCCGCCACCTGCTGATGGACTATGAACCGGCAGCGGCTGAAAAAGCCTGGCAGTTGACGGCCGAGGATACCCTGTTCGGGTATACCTGGCTGTCAAAAGCCGTGTTCAGGGAGATCAATTTCGGGCCGTCCATGGTGGAAGGGGAAACCGTTGTCGTTGCCGGCCAGACGTTTCAGAGCAGCGGATTCACCCTGTGCCGCCACTGCGGCAAGGTGCCGGATGAACGGGGAAAGCGGACCCATACCTGGACCTGTCCGGCCAGGGAAAAGGAAAAAGAGGACACTTTTCTGGAGTTTGCCTGCCTGTACCGGGAATTTTCATCGGAAGCGGTCAAAATCCTGCTTCCCATGAGCGGTATCGAAGAAACGGATGTGCGTTTGCAGTCCTTTATCGCGGCCTTTCATCTGGGCATGAAGCAGCAGTTCGGCGGGGATATCGATCATCTGCGCGGCATGCTGCATACCGAACCCATGGGAGACGGGGACCTGCGGATTCAGTACCTGGTGATTTACGACACTGTCCCCGGGGGGACCGGGTACCTCAAGGAACTGATCCAGCCCGGCCGGATGGTGGAGATCCTCAAAGCGGCTCAAACTGTCATGGAAACCTGTGTCTGTGCATCGGATGAACACCGGGACGGGTGCTACAGCTGCCTGTTTGCCTACCGCAACAGCCGGTCCCTGTCTGCCATCTCCCGGCGCACGGCCCTGGCCATGATTCAGGAGATTCTGGCCCAGGCACATACCCTGGAACCGGTGACGACGCTTTCCAAAAAACCCATGAACAGCTTGTTTGACTCCGACCTGGAACGGTTGTTCATCGAAGCGGTTCGCCGCCGGCACAGACCGGACATCCCGGTGGGACTGGTCAAGAAGGTGGTCAATGGATCTCCGGGTTTTCTTCTCACCATCGGGGACGGGGATTACAAAATCCGGTGGGAAGTGATGCAGCAGGTAGAACTGGGTCCGGGCCAGGGGGTGAGTGTTACGTCAAAAGCGGATTTTGTTTTTTATCCGGTTCGTCAGTCCCCGGCCGTGAAACCCGTGGTGGTGTTCACTGACGGGTACACCTTTCACCGGGACCGGGCAGGAAAAGACATGGCACAGCGCATGGCCCTGGTGAAAAGCGGGGGGTATCACATCTGGTCCCTGTCCTACAAAGACGTCAAATCCCAGCTCAACGACCTGGAACCCGGATGGTTCACTGACTGGTTCACTCCCCGGGGGATGGTGGCAGGGTCCCGGCTCACCAAGGTGTGGGAAGGATTCAAGCTGTCTGAGCATTCCCGGCTCATGGGAAAATCCGCTTTTGATATGTTTTTTGAGTTTTTGTCTTATCCTGACAAGCAGGTGTGGCAGGACATGGCCCTGGTATACGGCCTTTCCCTGCATGCAGGTCCGGCGACAGAAGTACCGGCATCATGGCGGGAGGATCTGGCGGTGCTGCCCCCGGGCATGGATGAACAGCTCATGTGCCATGATGGGCAGATGATTGTGGGTGGTCCCCAATGGGATGACCTGCCCGGGATTACCTGCTATGCCTGTTCAGGCAGAACCTGTGTCATGAAACACTATGATCAGATGGGCATCGTGGCCATTCTGGAAGATCTGGCCGAGGAATCTGCACTGGATGAAGATGCCGGATTCGAAACCCATTGGAACGGATTTTTGAGAGCATACAACCTGCTGCAATTTCTGTCGCACATCATTTTTCTGACCCGGAAAGGGTTGAAAGATCATCAGTATGACGGCCTGGTGTTGACCCGGTCCCATGTGGGGTTTACCCCGCCTGCGCATGAGGACCACAGACAGGAACAAGGTCATGACAGCGTCACAGCAGCACCCCCCACTCCGGATGCCGGTGCCTGGAACGAGGTCCGGGAACTGGCCGATGAGGCCCTTGCGGATCTCATCCTTCGGCTGGAAAATTGTCAGGCCCCTGTTCCTGGTGTGGGAGAAGAGGTTGCAGACAATGGGGTGGTGCTGGGGGAACTGGAACTGGCCTGGCAGGACCGGCAGGTGGGTGTGGTTGACAAGAACAATGCCGGATTGCTGGATACCCTTACAAACAAGGGCTGGCAACTGTTCTCCATGGAGCAGGTGATCCTGAATCCCGAGGACGTGATCCGTGCCGTGACGCCTGCCCTGGAAACCTGAAAACTGAACGGAGACGATGATGGCTTTGACACATATGACGGTGGCGGTTTCAGACAGTTTTTTTACCGCTTATTCCCGCCTGCCGAAAAACCAGCAGGCCAAGGTGATGAATTTTGTCAATAAATTCAGACTGGACCCCACATCCGGCGGCATCAATTATGAGACCCTGAAAAACGTGAAAGACCGCCGTCTCAGATCCGTGCGCATCGATGACGATTATCGGGGAATCGTATGCAAACCGTCCAAGGGAAGCGTGTATCTGCTGCTGTGGGTGGACAAACATGATGCGGCCTATCAATGGGCAAGAAACCGGGTGTGTGAAATCAACCCCCTGCTGGGAACAGTGCAGGTGTTTTGTGTGGATGAAACTGTGGATCTTCACAACGACGAACCGGCTGAGGACAAGAAATCAAACCCGGTGGGTCTGTTCGATGATATCCGGGACCGGGAACTGCTGGTCCTGGGGGTTCCTGAAATCCAGCTGGAAATGATTCGCGGCATTGAAAGCATGGCCCAGCTCAACGAGATGGTGGACGCGGTCCCGTTCAACGTATTCACCGCCCTGACATGGCTGGCCCAGGGGGAACCGCTGGCAGAGGTCATGGCCATCCTCACCGAGTGCGGCGGAGAAGAGAAAAAAGCCGTGGATACCGAGGATTTTTCCAAGGCCCTGGAGCACCCCATTTCCCGGCAGCACTTTCAGGTCGATCCTTCCGAGGATGAATTGGCAAGGATGTTCAACGCGCCTTTGGAAAAATGGCGGGTGTTTCTGCATCCAATGCAACGCAAACTGGTGGAGCGGGACTGGAACGGCCCTGTGCGGGTTCTAGGCGGGGCCGGCACTGGGAAAACCGTGGTGGCCATGCATCGGGCCGCCTGGATGGCCGGACAGCTGGCTTCCCTTTCAACAGAAAAAATCCTGTTCACCACGTTTACCCGGAATCTGGCCACCGATATCGAGGTCAACCTGAAAAAAATTGTATCAGCAGATCAGATGAAACATATCGAAGTGGTCAACCTGGACCGCTGGGTATCCGGGTTTCTCAAAAGAAGCGGATATGATCATCGCATTGTATATGATGACCGCACATCAGAATTGTGGAAAACCGCGTTGACCCTGAAACCGGATGATCCATTGCTGCCGGACAGTTTTTTTCACCAGGAATGGGAACAGATCATCCAGCCGCACGAGATTACATCCTTCGCCCAGTACGTCAAGGCACCCCGAACCGGCCGGGGAGTCCCCTTGAACCGCAGACAAAGAAAGCAGATATGGCCGGTATTCGAGGAATACCAGATGCTCATGGCGGAGCACAATTTGCGGGAACCTGCCGATGCCATGCGGGATGCCCGCCTGCTCATGGAAAAAGAAGGGGCGCAATTGCCCTATACCGCCATCATTGTGGATGAAGCCCAGGATATGGGTGCCCAAGCCTTCAAGCTGCTCCGGGCCATGGTCCCGGAAACCGCCAATGACCTGTTCATCGTGGGGGATGCCCACCAGCGGATATACAACAAAAAAGTGGTGCTGGGTCAGTGCGGTATCAAAATCGTTGGCAGAAGCCGGCGCTTGAAGGTGAATTACCGCACCACGGAAGAAACCCGGCAGTGGGCATCAGGGATCATGGCAGACGTCACTGTGGATGATCTCGACGGTGGAAAGGACAGCCTGTCCGGGTATGTCTCTCTGGTACACGGAACTCCGCCGACCGTGCTGCACTTCGACACCATGGCCGATGAAGTGTCAGCCATATGTGACCACCTGGAACAGATCCGGGAGACGGATGATATTTTCCGGTCCACCTGCATGGTGGTCCGGACCAATCAACTCCTGGACGACTATGAAAATGCCCTGACAGATAAAGGAATCCCTGTATACCGGCTGTCAGGATTTGACCCGGAAGACCGGTCTCAAAGCGGGGTCCGCCTGGCCACCATGCACCGCGTCAAGGGACTTGAGTTCGATCACGTGATCCTATGCGGTATCAACAAAGGCACCGTGCCTCTGCCCACCCCGGATCTTACATCAGATGATGTCTCAGTCAAAGAGATGGCCGAAGCCCGGGAGAGATCACTGCTGTTTGTGGCAGCCACCCGGGCCAAGAAAACCGTGATGGTGACCAGTCATGGAGAAAAGAGTCCTTATCTATAAGGTACCACATCATTTCCCTGATAATTGGTGAGATGATGCTGCATCCCCTATACCGAAAGATCCATTTTATTAATCAAGGTTATGCATAATGGCTAAGCTAAAGACAGATGAAATCCTTCCCGAAGATTTGGTGGAATACCTAAACTCATATTCAGATTTTAGCTTTGAGCTCGCCGTGCTAAAAATGCTTCGCACAAGTGACATTGATTGCGAGCATGGTGGATACTACGAAGATCCAATTACAAAAAAATCAAGGGAATTTGATATTCGTGCTATAAAGACTATTCAACAGTATAGAGTGCGTATGGCAATTGAATGCAAAAATGTTCGTGAAAATTTTCCAATACTTATTTCATGCACTCCACGTCATGAACAAGAAAGTTACCATCAAATAGCTTTTCCTTGTAAGCCGGATTCATATAATTTTAAAAACCCGTTAGATCAGTCCCTGGCAGCAACTCTTAGTATCTTGCAGGAACATAGTTTTTATAAGGTTGGTGAGCCGGTTGGCAAAAGCACAGCACAAGTCGGAAGAGCTCTGCATGACAACAAGATTTCAGCAAACGACGATGAGTTCTATGAAAAATGGGGTCAATGTCTCAGTTCAATAGATGACCTTGTCACTCGCATGTATTGGGATGAAGACGGCGATAAAAATAATTCTTATTCAGCTGCATTCCCCTTTGTTGTCGTACCGAATGACAGATTATGGATGGTCACTTATGATAATGATGGTAATCGGACTAGTGAACCTGTTCCGACTAACCGCTGTTCCTGCTATATTAACAAAGACTACGAGATGGGCAGGACGTCTTTCGGTACTCGAACCTGTTTGTGGCTATCTCACATAGAGATTGTTACATTTGAAGGCATGAAGACTTTCGTGGAAAAGTATCTGAAGTCTAAAGAGGGAATGGAGAAAATATTTCCGCAAGAAGGGATAATGGAGGCGCATTACCGTCAAATTAAAAAGTAGTCAGATTGATGTGCACAGAGAACGGACTTGAGTTGACATGTTCTCAAAAACAAGAATAGGCTTCACTCATGGTCGCTTTCGTTTTGCTGTTTACCCTTCTCCTTCATCTGCTTGACCTGGTTCCTGCTCGAAAAGATTCTCCGGATATCTTCCACAGTCAGCCCCTGGCGGATGGCATCAGTCAGTTTCTCCAG
>CAYNHL010000131.1:0-9775 GCA_964397015.1 uncultured Desulfobacterales bacterium
ACCGGTTTTGATATCCTTTTTTTCTGGGTGGCCCGCATGATGATGATGGGCATGCATTTTATGGGCGAAGTTCCGTTCAAGGATGTCTATATTCATGCACTGGTAAGGGATGAGCAGGGCAAGAAAATGAGCAAATCCAAGGGAAACGTGATCGACCCGCTCAAGGTTATCGATACTTATGGAGCAGATGCCTTCAGGTTTACCCTTGCCGCTTTTGCCGCCCAGGGCCGGGATGTGAAAATGTCGGAATCAAGAGTGGAGGGATACCGGCATTTTGTGAACAAGCTGTGGAATGCGGCCAGGTTTTCTTTCATGCACATTACCGATGTCCCTGAAACAATAGACAGATCGACCCTTTCTTCTCTTGAAAAATGGATTTTGTCCAGGTCGGCCGCCGCATCACTGAATGTCAAGAACGGAATTGAAACCTATAAATTCAACGAAGCTGCCGGAGCGGTATACCAGTTTGTCTGGCACGAGTTCTGTGACTGGTTTGTCGAGGCTTCCAAGCCGGCGCTCTATGGAAAAGAAGGCAGGCTGAGGGCGAAAGCAGCCCGGGCAGTCCTGGCCCGGGTTCTAAAGGACATCCTGGTCATGCTTCATCCTTTCATGCCTTTTGTGACTGAAGAAATCTACAGTATATTTCCAGGTACCCGGGGTTCGATTATGGAAGCACGGTTTCCCTATGACTCAAAGACCAGCAGGGAAAACAGGGATCTCGATGTCGAATCGGACATGGACTTTGTTTTCGGCCTGATTTCCGGCATCCGTAACATAAGAAGTGAAATGAACGTCCAGCCGTCATCACGCCTGAATGTCGTGGCCCAGACCCTGGATAAAAAAGAGGCATCCCTGATCGAGAACAACAGCTCGATAATAATGAACCTTGCCAGGCTGGATATTCTTGAGATCGATGATGCAGGAAAGGCGCCGTCTTCTTCTGCAACCGTGGTGGTGGACAACACCACGGCCTTTATATCACTTGAAGGGGTAATGGACCTGAACCGGGAAATGGAACGGCTTGAAAAGGAGATTGAAAAACAGACAAAAGAGCTCAGGTCTGTTTCAAAGCGGCTGAACAATGACAGTTTTCTGGAAAAAGCCCCGGCAGATGTTATCGAGAAGGTCAAGGCTCAGCATGGTGAAATTGAAATCAAAATTGACAAGTTAAGTTTGAACCTGGAAAGAATAAGAAAAATGAGACATTGAAATGGATTTTTTAGAACAGATCATTTCACTTGCCATTGCCGAAGATTCCGGGTTTGGCGATTTGACGACCGCCGGCCTTCTGGCCAGTGAATTCCAGGGTAACGGCGTGATCGTGGCAAAAGAACCCATGGTGGTAGCGGGCCTGGATGTCGCAAAGGCTGTTTTCTGCCGTATTGACCCGCTTGCCGTGATCGAAACCACATTCAACAACGGTGATACAATCCAGAAAAATGATATCGTGATGAAGGTCGAAGGCGACCTGGCCGCCATGCTGCAGTCTGAACGTATTGCACTCAATTTTCTGCAGCATCTGTCCGGTATCGCCACTTTGACACGTCAATTTGTGCGACTGCTGGAAAAAACACGTGTGCGGCTGGTTGATACTCGGAAAACAACCCCCGGCCTTCGCCTTCTTGAAAAAAATGCGGTCAGGGCGGGTGGAGCTTTCAACCACCGGATGTCTCTTTATGACGGTATTTTGATAAAGGACAATCATATTGCCGTTGCCGGAGGAATCAAGAACGCCATAAGGGCGGTCAGGGCCAATGTTTCTCACCTAATGAAAATCGAAGTCGAAACAACTACCATGAAGCAGGTCAGAGAAGCGGTTGCTGAAGGGGCGGATGTCATAATGCTGGACAACATGCCGGTGTCCCGGATGAAAAAAGCGGTGGAATATATTGACAACAGGGCAGTGGTGGAAGCATCCGGCAATGTGTCCCTCGAGTCGATCAAGGCCATAGCGGCTACCGGTGTGGATGTGATCTCATGCGGGGCGCTGACCCATCAGGCAAGATCCATGGATCTGAGCATGAGGATCATTCCTGGGTAGCATAACACGTGATTTTGTTACGCCCGGTGTTCTTTGATTCATAAAGAGCCTGGTCAGCACGCTTGATAAAGTCTTTGCGTTTTTCATTCTCTTTTAGTTCCGCAGCCCCGATACTTATGGTAATAGATACCTTTGTTCCTTTCTGGGGTTCAAATACATGGGCCGCGATCCGGTTTTTTATCCGCTCTCCTACCAGGCAGGCCTTTTTGATCCGTGTTTCAGGGAGCAGAATGGCAAATTCTTCTCCTCCGTACCTGAATCCTGTATCCATGGCTCTCAGATAGGAGGAAATGATGCTTCCTATCCGCATCAGCACCTTGTCTCCTTCAAGATGTCCCCATGCATCATTGTATTTTTTGAAAAAATCAATATCAAGGATCAGAAGGGACAGGGGATGACTGTACCTGTTGTGTCTTTCAATTTCTGTTTTGATGACACTGAAAAAATGGCGGGAATTAAACAGGCCGGTCAGAGCATCGGTTATCGCCAGTTTTTCCATTTTTCGCAGCAGCTGGGCCCGTTCTTTTTTGAGCTGGGACTCTCTTAAAACACGCTTGATCCTCAAATCGAGCTCTTCAAACCGGAACGGCTTGAAAATAAAGTCGCTGGCACCTGCAGCAACCGCATCCTCATAGGAATGCCGGGCACTGTAACCGGTCATTACCATTACATCGGCATCACTGGTTCTTTTGATATGCCGTGTCAGTTCGAGTCCATCCATTCCCTGCATCATGATATCGGTCAACACGATATCGGCATTGAATGTCTTTAGTATTTCAATGGCTTTATCTGCATTGAGAGCGCTTTTGACATCATAATTCAACAGGTTCAGAAATTCTTCGACTGAATCTTTTATGGCTTCGTCATCATCGACAATGAGAATGGATGCCGTCATCAATATCCCCCGGAGTGTTGCCTGTTCATCCGCGCCATCTTGACACTTGGACGAGCAATTGGTACAAAGACCAATACAAAATTTATCCATAACGGCTAAAATTGTCAACTATTTGTTTGGAGCATGATTGAATATAAACCAGAGCCATATCAGAAATTTCAGTATTATAGCCCATATTGACCATGGAAAATCCACTTTGTCCGACCGGCTGATCCAGCTGACCGGCATTGTTTCAGAACGGGACTTCAAGGACCAGATCCTGGACTCCATGGATATCGAGCGGGAGCGGGGCATTACCATAAAATCCCAGACCATTTCACTGCCCTTCAAGGCCAGCGACGGACATACATATCTTCTGAACCTGATCGATACTCCCGGCCATGTGGATTTTACCTATGAGGTATCCCGTGCGCTTGCAGCATGTGAGGGCGCTTTGATCCTGGTGGATGCAAGCCAGGGAGTGGAGGCACAGACCCTTGCCAACCTTTATCTTGCCATGGAACATGACCTGGCAATTATCCCCATTATCAACAAAATAGATCTGCCATCCGCCGAAATTGAATGGGTCAAAAACCAGATCGAAGAAGACCTCGGGCTCGATCCCGAACAGGCGCTGCTTGTATCTGCAAAAACAGGCAAGGGCGTTGACAGGATTTTCCAATCTGTCGTGGATAGAATCCCGGCACCCCAGAGCCCGGAAAACGCTCCACTCAAAGCCCTGGTTTTTGATTCCCATTATGATGCCTACCGGGGCACCGTTGTCCATTTCAGGATTTTTGAAGGAAAGATAAAACCCGGAGACAAAATCCTGTTCATGTCCAACAAGGCCAGGCACAAGGTGGAAGAGGTGGGGCTTTTCCAGATTAAACGAATTGCGCAAAAAGAGTTGAGCGCCGGACAGGTAGGCTACCTGATCGCCGGGATAAAGACCATTTCAGATGTAAAAACCGGGGATACGATCACACATGTCGATGAGCCCTGTCCCACTCGTACACCGGGATTCAGGGAGCCTAACCCGGTTGTATTCTCATCCATGTACCCGGTTTCTGCAGATGATTATGAAGAATTGACCGAGGCCCTTGAAAAACTCAAGCTCAACGATGCCTCCCTGGTGTTTGAAAAAGATACATCCGCAGCCCTTGGGTTTGGTTACCGGTGCGGGTTTCTGGGGCTGCTTCATCTCGAGGTCGTACAGGAAAGGCTTGAAAGGGAATATGACATGTCCCTGATCCTGACTGCGCCTTCGGTCATGTATGAAATTACAAAAACAAGCGGAGAGGTCATGATGGTGGACAATCCCTCCCTTTACCCCGATCCGTCTGAAATTGCAGAAGTAAGGGAGCCCTATATCACCGCATCGATTATCATACCTGACAAATACATGGGTAATGTCATGCAGGTCTGTCATGATCACAGGGGAGTCAGCAAAAACTACCAGTATCTTACCAGCAGCAGGATGGAGATGAAATTTGAGCTGCCTCTCGCCGAGGTGGTATATGAATTTTACGACCGGCTCAAAAGCGTGACCCAGGGATATGGTTCCTTTGATTATGAAGTTACCGGATACCGGAAAACAGATGCGGTCAAGCTTGATTTTCTGATCAATGGAGAACGTGTGGATGCCCTGTCCCAGCTGATTCACCGGGACAAGGCCGAGGCCCGTGCCAGGACAGCCTGTAAAAAATTGAAAGAGGAAATGCCACGCCAGCAGTTCAAGATACCCATCCAGGGTGCGGTCGGGGCCAAGATTATTGCCAGGGAAACGGTGTCTGCTTTCAGAAAAGACGTCACAGCCAAATGCTATGGAGGTGATATTTCCAGGAAGCGAAAACTTCTGGAAAAACAGAAAAAAGGTAAAAAGCGGATGAAAATGGTTGGAACGGTCGAAATTCCACAGTCCGCTTTTTTGTCAGTACTCAAGTCGGATTGATTTTGCCGGGTAATGTTATATTCAATATTTTTTAGCAGGTATCATCAAGTTGAGGTATCATTGGCAGGGAGGATAACGTGAAACGCTTTTGGCTGTTATTTCCGGTTTTATTCCTGGTCATGGGAGCTGTCTTTTTTCTCTATGTGCCGGCCGGGCACAAGGAGCCGGAAAAAACATCGCCTGCCAGGCCCAGATTTATCAACATCGGCACCGGGGCAATCACCGGGGTCTACTATCCTGTCGGCGGGGCCATTGCCTCTATGGTCAACCAGAAAAGCGACATGTACGGTATCCGTTTCATGGTTGAATCTACCGGAGGGTCGGTTTTCAACATCAATGCCGTCATGGCCGGGGACTTAGGTTTTGGAATCGTGCAGTCCGACAGGCAGTACCAGGCTGTAAACGGTACCCCGGGGTCCGAGTGGGATTCAGTTCCTCAAAAAGATCTCAGGGCCGTTTTTTCCATTCACCCTGAAACCTGTACGCTTGTGGCCGGTGCAGATGCCGGTATCAGCACTATCGAGGATCTTGGAGGCAAAAAGGTGAATATCGGCAATCCAGGGTCGGGACACAGGAAAAATGCCATTGATGCATTGACAGCTGTCGGCCTGGATTGGAAAATCGACCTGACTGCCTTTAATATAAAGGCGGTTGAAGCCCCCGGCCTGCTCCAGAATTATGAAATTGATGCTTTTTTTTATACAGTGGGTCATCCCAATGCAAATCTCAAGGAAGCCATTTGCGGAAATCGCCAGGTTCTGTTTGTTCCCATCACGGGCCCGAATATCGATAAATTGATTGCAACATGGCCCTATTATGCAAAAGCAATAGTTCCGATAAAAGGGAATTACAATGGAACGGTAAATGATACCGATATCGAATCCTTTGGCGTAAAGGCCACCGTCGTGACATCTGTATCTGTGCCCGATGATGTGGTTTATGCGGTTGTCAGGGAGGTGTTTGAAAATTTTGACACATTCAGGGCCCTCCATCCGGCCCTGGCGGTTTTGACCAGAGAAGACATGCTCACGGGCCTTACCGCCCCCATCCATCCCGGAGCCCTTCGCTACTACAAAAATGAAGGACTGAAGTAGAGATCCAAAAGAAGAGCCCCGCCTTTCCCCCATTTAACTCACCAGCTCCAGAAGTCGAGTTTTGAAAAAAAACTGCTTGACATCCTTTTTGAAATTGCGTTATCAATAATCCGAATGGTATTCGAAAAATAAATGATATTTTTTAAACTGGTGATTTCATGGGAATCAAGGCGCGTCGCGAAGAGGAAAAAAAAATGCGCAGGGAACAGATCCTGTCAGGTGCGCGAACCCTTCTGCTTGATCACGGTATCGATCATGTTTCCATGGCAAAGATTGCCAATGAGGCCGAACTTGGAGTAGGGACCATATATTCGTATTTCGTCAGCAAGGAGGATATCTTTGCCGCGCTCCAGGAAGAGGGTATCTGCATTTTATTTGAACGGATACAAAATAAGATGCCCCGCGCCGGGTCATACCCTGAAAGCCTTGGCTGCATTGCCATGGCATATTACAGGTTCAGCCTGGATCACAAAGACTATTTTGACATGATCAACTATTTTCTGTCATCGCCAAGGATATTTTTTAAAGCGGACTTGAAAAAACGGATCGATCTGTCAGGTCAAAAAATCCTGGCAGTCATTGGTGACGTGGTGCAGAAGGGAATGGACGAGGGCATTTTTACAAAAACAGATCCTTCAAAGTTTGCCATTGCATTCTGGGGGATGATTCACGGGTTGATCCAGTTTCGGAAACTGGAGACCACCCTGCTTGAAAACCAGGCACATGAACGGCTGTATATGTATGCCGTGGATACGCTTATCAGGGGGATATACAATGTATGAAGATCTGAAAAACCAGGTGGTTCTGATTTCGGGATCAGGAAAGAAAACCGGTATAGGTTATGCCATGGCCAGGGCGTTCGCGCGACAAAAAAGCAGGGTCGTTATAGCGGATTACGGAAAACCGGAATCATTTGGATCTGATGTCGAGACCGGCACAATGGAAGGGATGAACGCCATTGCCGGTAATTTGTCAAAAGAGTTCGATACCGATGTCATCGCGGTCAATCTCGATGTCACCGATGCAGGCACGGTAGAAGAAATGATTGCCTTTGTCACCAAGCGTTTTGAGCGAATCGATGTCCTGTGCAACAATGCCGGTGCCACATTCGGTGTGCCAAATGGAATTCACACCTATGATGAAACTGCCTGGCTCAAGACCATGGATGTGAACCTGAACGGTGTTTTCAGGGTATCCAAAGCCGTGGTGCCATTGATGCAGCAGCATGGGGGAAGGATCATAAATACCGCTTCTCGTGCCGGGAAGGTCCCTCCCTTGTTCAACGGGGCCTATGCAGTGTCCAAGGCCGGAGTCATCATGCTTACCAAGGTCATGGCCAGAGAGCTTGCCGGATTGAATATCAGGGTGAATGCCATCTGCCCCGGACAGGTGATGACAGATCTTGAAAAGTGGCGTTTCGAGCTCCAGGCAAAATTTTTGAACACGACCCCTGAGCAGGAGGAGGAAAAAATGTGCCAGACCATTCCCATGGGCCGGATCGGCCGGCCTGATGAAGTGGCCGACCTTGCGCTTTTTCTTGCTTCCGGCGCTTCGTCCTATATCACCGGCCAGGCCGTCAATATCTGCGGAGGCCAGGTAATGGAGCTGTAATCGATTTTTATGGTTGAACATGTAATAAAACAATAAGGAGAGCATTCAATGGAACAGACCCAAGACCAGACACTGACCGGCGCCCAGATTGCTGTTCAGGCACTTGTCGACCGGAATATCACCTGCATTTTTTCATTGAGCGGTGGTCATATCACCCCTTTGTACCAGCACCTGGAACATACGGACATCGAGATTTTTGATACACGGCACGAACAGAGCGCCGTGTTCATGGCAGAAGCTTTCGGTAAAATGACCCGTACCTGCGGTGTCGCCATGGTTACGGCAGGCCCCGGGTTTACCAATGCTCTTACGGGAATTGCCAGTGCGGGATTCTCCAATACTCCCCTTGTCCTGATTGCAGGGTGCGTAGGGGTGGACAACAAGGAAAAGCTCGATCTGCAGGATATGCCCCAGGAAGCGGTCATCAGGCCCATGGTCAAAAAAACCTTTGTGTGCCGCAAACCCGAACGGATAAGGGAATATGTGGATATGGCGTTCAGGACGGCCGCCAGCGGCCGGCCAGGGCCGGTGTACCTCGAATTCCCGGTTGATGTGCTCAACACACCGATCGATGCCGGTGCGGTCAAACATATCCAGACCGATGTCGTCTCCGGCTGTGCAGACCCTGACAAGGCACATCAGCTTGTCGACATGCTCAAAAATGCAAAAAAACCACTTGTCATAGCCGGTTCCGGTGCATGGCAGTCCGGGGCTGAAAAAGCTTTGAAGATATTTGCCGAAAATACCGGTATTCCGGTGTTCACCTCTCTTTCCGGTCGGGGCGTTTTACCCGATAACCATCCTATGTGCTTCGAGGGGGCAATTGCCATACGTCCGGGGGCCGGGTTTGCGGCATATATTGAAACAGACCTGGTAATTGTCTTAGGAACGCGTATATCGCTTTATTACCTTTTCGGGGATATCTTCAATCCGGATGCCAAACTGGTCCAGGTTGACATCTGTCCCGAGGAAATAGGGCGCAACCGCAAAGTTGATCTGCCGATTGTAAGTGATGTAAATGCGTTTCTCCAGTGTTTCAATAAAATCGTGGATGAACAAAACCTGGGCCCCATTCTCAAGGATAGTTTCAAAGGCTGGGTGGATGCATTGTCAAAAGCGGACAAGGAAGGAAAGGCAGGATCGCAATCCGACTGGTCCTCTACGGCAGTGCCCGTTCATCCGCTGCGCCTGGCAAGGGAAATTGACCGGTTCATGGACCGCAAGACCGATATAGTTGTCGCAGACGGCGGGGATACAACCACCTGGATGGGGATGACCAGGACCATCAATACCCCTGGCAGGTACCTGGACTACGGACTGTTCGGTTCTCTGGCAGTGGGATTGCCCTATGCCAATGCCGCCAAGTTCCTTTACCCGGATTCCCGGGTCTGCCTTGTGACCGGTGACGGTTCAGTGGGTTTCAATTTTATGGAATTTGAAACAGCCATTCGAAAAAACCTGCCCATTGTTGTCGTAATTTCCAATGATCTGGGATGGGGAATGATCCGTCACAGCCAGGAGATAAAGATCGGTCATGCCATTGAAACCGGAACATATATCGGCCGGGTGGATTACCACAAAATGGTGGAAGCCATAGGCGGGAAAGGATTTTTTGTCGAAGATCCCGAAGATATCCAGCCTGCGCTGGCAAAGGCTTTTGCATCCAATACCGTATGCTGTATCAATGTCATGACAGATCCGACAACCGTGAGCCCGGCAAGTATGGCGCTGGCCAATGTGGGTGCATACCGCGCCTGACCGGACCGTTTTTAACTCAAGGCTTGAAAGGAGGGGGCTATGGACCCGGGAACACTTGATCAGGTCAGGTTGAATTTCAATCCAACCGGGCTGGCTATTATTAATGGCGCCATCGGATTGATGATGCTGGGAGTCGCTCTGGAGTTGAAAGTCGATGATTTCCGGCGTATTTTTTCAAAGCCCCGTGCCCCTTTTATAGGGCTTTTATCCCAGTTTATCCTGCTTCCTGCTTTTACCTTTCTGCTGGTAATGCTGATCCGGCCCTTTCCATCTATTGCGCTGGGCATGATGCTGGTGGCAGCCTGTCCAGGTGGAAACCTGTCAAATATCATCACCTACCTGGCTCGTGGAAACTGCGCGGTATCCATCAGCATGACAGCGGTTTCAACAGTATTCGCCATAGTCATGACCCCTTTTAACATTTCGTTCTGGGGCAGCATGAACCC
>CAYNHL010000132.1:0-9730 GCA_964397015.1 uncultured Desulfobacterales bacterium
AAAGAATTCCCGGCGTGGCTTCCCTGGATATTCGGGGGGGGCTGGACCGGGAAATACATGTAAACCTTGACGGAAAAAAAATCAAAGCCCTCGGGCTTCCCATCGACCGGATCGTTTCCCGCATCAGGGAGGAAAATATCAACCTGCCGGCAGGCAGCATAGAGCAGGAGATGCTCGATGTGACAATCCGGATCCCCGGTATTTACAACAGTCTTGCGGAACTTGAAAATACGGTGATTGTCCTGCGGGAAGGGGTACCCATACAGCTCAAGGAAATAGCTGTTGTGGAGGATTCCTGGGAAAAAGTCACAAGGATCGTGAGAATAAACGGTAAGCCCGGTATCCGCATGTCAGTGAGCAAACAGTCGGGTAAAAATACAGTCGAGATCGCGTCAGGGGTGCTCGAGGAAATAGAAAAGATCAACCAGGAGTTTTCGGGTATCCAGATCATTCCCATTATCGACACGTCTGATTACATCAAGCGTTCGATCACGAACGTCGGCAGCACTATCCTTTACGGCGGAGTTCTCGCGATATTCGTGCTGCTTTTCTTTCTCAGGAACATTGCCAGCACGGCCATTATAGCCACTTCGATTCCAATATCGGTGATAGCCACCTTTGCCCTGATGTATTTCAACGGATTTACACTGAACCTGATGACACTCGGAGGGCTGGCCCTTGGAATCGGGATGCTGGTGGACAACGCGATCGTTGTGCTTGAAAATATCTTCCGGCTCAGGGAATCAGGACAGGACCCGCAGCAATCAGCCATCAAGGGAAGCCAGGAGGTCGTGGCCGCAGTCATCGCGAGTGCGCTGACCACCGTGGTCGTGTTTCTGCCCCTTGTTTTTGTCCGCGGCATGTCAGGCATCATGTTCAAGCAGCTGGCATTTGTGGTGACCTTCTCGCTGGTCTGTTCCCTGGCCGTGGCCTTGACCCTGGTGCCCATGCTCGCCTCGAGAACAGGCAGGTCAAAGGTCACACAGAAAGGGGACAAACCTGAAAAGGACTGGAAAATATCGCGCATCCTGGAAAGGTTCTTTACCGCTGTTGAAACCGATTATGTAAAACTGCTGAAATTCTCGATTCATCATCGTGCTCTAATACTGGGAATGACATTTATTGCTTTTACAGGAAGCCTGTTTCTCGTTCCACTGGTAGGGGTCGAACTGATGCCTGCTACGGATGAGAGCGAAGTGCGTGTCAATGCCGAAATGGCCGTAGGTACGAAAGTAGAGGTTGTCGACCGTGTTTTCCGGCAGATTGAAGATATCGTGACACAGTCCGTGCCCGAGATCAAAAACACGGTGTCATTTATAGGCGGTTCGACCTGGAGGGGTCAGGGGGGCAATTCCGGGGAAATGCGCATAGCCCTGGTCCCGGTAAGTGAAAGGAGCAGGTCAAGCGAGGAGGTCGCAGCCGATCTTCGTAAAAAACTTGCCCATATCCCAGGTTGTACCATCCGTGTCAGGGCGGGCCAGGGACTGTTCCTGCTCAGGATGGGCACCGGAGGTGACGAGAGGATTCAGCTCGAGGTGCGGGGGCATGACATTGAAGTGTCAGAAAGGCTTGCCCGTAAAGTTCAAGAGGTTATCGGGAATGTTCCCGGAATCACCGATACCAGCGTCAGCATCGAGACCGGAAGTCCTGAAGAATTGATCGTCGTGGACCGTCAGAAGGCCGCCGACATGAAACTTTCGGTATCGGGTATCGCCCGCATGCTGCAGACCGTGCTGTCCGGAATATCTGCGGGCAGCTTCAGGGAAGGGGGAAACGAATACAACATCAGGGTCAAGATCGACGAAGCTGAAAAAAAACCTTTGTCAGATATCCTGGACCTGCCGGTTATCAATTCCGATGGTGAACCCGTGGCCCTCAAAAACGTGGTCGATGTCAAGTCGGGCCGGGGACCGGTGATGATCCAGCGCAAGGACCAGGAAAGGGTCGTATATGTGACTGCAAATATCAGTGGCCGGGACATGGGCTCCATCCTCGCCGATATTAGAAGGGACCTTGGGTCTGTACCCGTGCCCAGGGACTTCAGCCTGGTTTTTGCAGGAGACTACGAAGAACAGCAGAAATCTTTCAGGGAACTCATGACGAGCTTTATTTTAGCCCTGGTGCTGGTTTATATGGTAATGGCCTCTCTCTACGAATCACTGCGATATCCTTTCGTGGTGATGTTCGCCGTCCCGCTGGCGGCGATCGGTACGATCCTGATGCTGTTTTTTACAAATACCACCTTTAACGTGCAATCCTATATCGGCTGTATCATGCTCGGCGGGATCGCGGTGAACAACGCAATTTTACTGGTGGATCACATCAATCTCCTGCGCCGCAGTGATTTTCCGGTCAGGGAGGCCATCCTGGAGGCCGGCAGAAGACGTCTGAGACCGATCCTGATGACAGCGTCCACGACAATCCTGGCAATGACTCCGCTTGCCATAGGTGCAGGGGAGGGAGGCGAAGCCCAGGCACCCATGGCCAGGGCCATAATCGGGGGATTGATAAGCTCCAACCTGATCACGCTGGTGGTGGTCCCGACCCTTTATGCACTCTTTGAGCGAAAAGAAATGAAATCCGAGGTTTTAAAATGATGACACGCAATAATATTCTGAACCTCCTGGTCACCTGTTTTTTGATGAGTTCCTGCCTGGTACCGCTTTCCTGTATGACACTTAGAGACACGGGCATGGCCACGGCACAGCAACCGGCTGTTTCAACCGGTGAGATAATACAATCCCCGGCCGTGGACAAAGGGGCTGTTTCAGGGCGGGAAACAGATCTTTCCAAAAACGGGCCGCTGCGTATCACGGTGGAAGATGCGGTCATGATGTCTTTTGAGAACAACCGGTCACTGGCTGTGGAACGTCTGCGCCCCTCCATACAGAAAACAGGCGAGGAGCTGGAACAGGCGGCTTTCGACCCTGTCCTCCAGGCCGGTATTTCGGCCCGGCAGACGGACAGCGGCAGGCTGGACCAGGCCGGCCGCTACACGGACAGCGTTACAGCCGATGTTTTTGAAGGGACATTGTCCCTTGAACAATATTTTCCTGCCGGTACATTCCTTGAAGCCTTCCTGGATTCCAGGACCACTGATTCCAGCCTTTATGCCGACCCTTACGCCACCACCCGCCTTGGACTCACAGTCACCCAGGCGCTGCTTAGAGGGTACGGAACCGGTGTCAACCTGGCCAGGCTCCGGCAATCGCAGATCGATACACAGGTCACCATGTATGAACTGCACGGGTTCAGCGAATTTCTGCTTGCACAGGTTGAAACCGCCTACTGGGATTATGCGCTTTCGCTGCGGCAGATCGAGATCGTCGAGCAGTCCCTTGAACTGGCCCGCCAGCACGTTGCAGAGACCGAGGAAATGATCCGGGTCGGAACACTAGCAGAATCGGAGCTTGCAGCTGTTCAGGCCGAAGTGGCCGCACAGCACCAGGGGCTGATCGATGCCAGGAGCAACCTGGAAACCAACCGGCTCAAGCTGATCCGGCTGCTCAACCCCCCGGGAGAAAATTTCTGGGATCGCGATATAGAGCTTGTGCATCCTCCTGCGGTACCTGAAATCGAACATGATAAAATCGAGGATCACGTGGCTGCAGCCCTGGAGATGCGGCCGGAGATGAACCAGGCCCGCTTGAGCATAAAGAAAAATGAACTCGAAACCGTGCGGACAAAAAACGGCCTTCTCCCAAGGATGGATCTTTTCATCACCCTTGGTAAAACCGGCTATGCAGACTCTTTTTCAGGGTCTGTGGAGGACCTTCCCGGGAACGGGCACGACATGATGATAGGGATCAATCTTGAATATCCTTTCTCCAACCGGGCAGCCGGCGCACGTCACCGGCGGGCGCTGCTGAGCCGGGACCAGGCCGCCATGGCTCTTGAAAACCTTGAGCAGGTGATCGAGCTCGATGTCAGGACCGCATACATCGAGCTCAACCGTACAAGGGAGCAGATTTCAGCCAGTACCGCAACAAGGCGGGTCCAGGAAGAAAAACTGCGGATCGAGACCGAAAAATACAGGGTAGGCCGGTCTACGAGCCTGTTCGTGGCCCAGGTCCAGCACGACCTGCTCGTAAGCCGCATCAATGAAATCAGGGCAGTGGTGAACCACCTCAAAGCGATCGTGCAGTTCTACCGCCTCGAAGGAACACTTCTCGAGCGTCGGGGGATCACCACTGCCGGTTGAACCAGGGCCGGCAGCGGTCAGCCGGCCTTATCGCAAGATCATGCAAGATCGAACCGGTCCAGGTTCATTACCTTGTCCCAGGCAGCGACAAAGTCCTGTATGAACTTTTCTTCTGCATCCTGGCATCCATAGACTTCAGCCAGTGCCCTGAGCTGGGAGTTGGAACCAAAGATAAGATCCACACGGCTACCGGTCCATTTGAGCTCGCCACTCGTGCGGTCACGGCACTCGAACAGGTTTTCTTCTCCCTGGACGGCCGACCACTCGGTTTCCATATCCAATAGATTGATGAAAAAGTCATTGGTCAGTGTGCCGGGCTTTTTCGTGAAAACACCGTGGGCCGACTGTTCAAAGTTGGCATTCAACGCCCGCATGCCGCCGATGAGAACGGTCATTTCAGGCGCTGTCAGTGTAAGCAGCTGTGCCTTGTCTACAAGCAGCTCCTCGGCCGTTACAGCGTAACTTGCCTTGAGATAGTTCCTGAACCCGTCAGCAGCAGGTTCGAGCACGCCAAAAGATTCGGCATCGGTCTGCTCTTCTGATGCATCCGTTCTTCCCGGTGTAAAGGGAACAGTGATGTCGTGACCGGCATTTTTTGCAGCCTGTTCCACGCCTGCACATCCGGCCAGGACAACCAGGTCGGCCAGCGAGACCTTTTTGCTGCCTTTTTGAGCACTGTTGAAATCTTCCCGGACAGCCTCGAGGCTCTTTATCACCCCGGCAAGCTGTTCTGGTTCATTGACTTCCCAGTCCTTCATGGGCGTAAGGCGTATGCGGGCACCGTTCGCTCCTCCGCGCTTGTCCGAACCACGGAACGTGGAAGCCGCTGCCCAGGCCGTGGAGACCAGCCGGGAAACCGGCAGCCCTGCGGCAAGAATTTTTGCCTTGAGTTCCGCGATATCCTTTTCGTCTATAAGCTCATGGTCCACCGGCGGCACCGGGTCCTGCCATATCAGTTCCTCCTGTGGAACTTCCGGTCCCAGGTAGCGGGATTTGGGGCCCATGTCGCGGTGGGTCAGTTTGAACCATGCCCTGGCAAAGTCATCTGCGAATTTGTCAGGGTTTTCCAGGTACCTGCGCGCGATCTTTTCATAGACCGGGTCGAAACGCAGGGAAAGGTCTGCCGTGGTCATCATGGGACGGTTCTTTTTTGCTGGATCGTGTGCGTCCACCACCATGTCCTCTTCGTCAACATCCTTTGCAAGCCACTGGTTCGCGCCCGCAGGGCTCTTGACAAGCTCCCATTCGTATTTGAACAGCACCTTGAGATACCCCATGTCCCACTTGACCGGGTTGGGTTTCCACGCGCCCTCTATGCCACTGCCGATGGTATCCTTGCCCTTGCCGCTGCCGAAACTGTTTTTCCAGCCCAGGCCCTGCTGCTCGATAGGGGCTGCTTCAGGTTCAGGCCCAACCAGAGAAGCATCACCGGCACCATGGCACTTGCCGAAGGTGTGTCCCCCGGCCACCAGCGCGACGGTCTCTTCATCGTTCATGGCCATGCGGGCAAAGGTCTCCCTTACGTCGTGGCCCGAGGCAACCGGATCAGGTTTTCCGCCCGGACCTTCGGGGTTCACGTAAATCAGCCCCATCTGCACTGCCGCAAGGGGGTTTTCAAGATCCCTGTCGCCTGAGTAGCGGTCATCACCCAGCCACTTGTCCTCGGATCCCCAGTAAATGTCCTCTTCAGGTTCCCAGACGTCTTCGCGGCCTCCTGCAAACCCGAAGGTCGGCAGCCCCATGGATTCGATGGCGCAGTTGCCCGCCAGGATCATCAGGTCGGCCCACGAGATCTTTTTCCCATATTTCTGCTTGATGGGCCAGAGCAGGCGGCGCGCCTTGTCGAGGTTCACGTTGTCCGGCCAGCTGTTCAGGGGGGCCAGCCGCTGGGAGCCTGATCCCGCTCCCCCGCGGCCGTCCCCCATCCGGTAGGTCCCGGCGCTGTGCCAGGCCATCCTGATGAAAAGCGGGCCGTAGTGACCGTAATCCGCCGGCCACCAGTCTTTGGAATCGGTCATCAGCTCATACAGATCCTTTTTTACGGCCGCAAGATCGAGGGTCTTGAATTCTTGAGCATAGTCGAATTTATCTCCCATGGGATCGCTTAAGTTCGAATGCTGGTGAAGTATTTTAAGGTTAATCTGGCCGGGCCACCAGTCGCGGTTGGATGCGCCGCTGCCGGCAGTCTGTCCGCCTTTTTTCCCGGTTACCGGGCATTTGCTTTCCTGGTTGGACATACTATACCTCCTTTGAATTTTTTTCTCTTTTAAACCCTGGCAGGACTCATGGTTGGGAAAATCGTCCAGAAAGTTTCTCGTAAATATCTGCCTCACTTAGGATGATCTTGCATTCATTATCCGTTTTTGTCAATGATTGATTTTACCGGCTGTTTGATTCAGTGCCCTTGTAGAGGTGTGTGGACAGTACATCATTGTGCCGTACCATGCCCAGCAGCCTTTTGGGATCATCCTTGTCCACCACCACAAGATAGGTAACACTCGGATGTTTCCTTAGAACCTCCATGGCGGTTTCGATGGTGTCTTCCGGTGTCAGTTTCAACGTGATACCCGTGGTTATATCCCCGGCCAGCACAATATTCCGGAGACCTGGTTCAAAAAGAGTGCCGGAGATATCGGCATATTTGATAACCCCGAGCAGTTCATTCTGCCTGTTTACCACGGGCAGCTGGTCGTATCGGGAATGTCCCAGTGTTTTCAAAACCTCGTCAAACGGGGTGTCATTGAAAATTGTTTCCACATTCCGCCGCATGATATGGGAAACGCGGATGCCCGCACGGTGGTTTGCAGCCCCGGAAAGGGCGACCCCAAAGGCATCTTTCACCTGGTGCACCGCCTGGCCCAGGCCTTCGGTGAACCCAACCGGGCTTCGCAGGGCCATGAGATTGAACACTGTAACCTCTCCGGCATTCACCAGGGACAGCCTTGTCAGCAGTGGGCCTGCCACCTCGAACACCACCACTGCGGCCAGGACGACTGTCTGGATGCTCTGTCCGGGACCCGGCCAGGACCGGGCCAGGGTGCCGGCAAGGCCGATGGCCAGGCCCGCCTGGGCCAGCATGGCAGGCCCCAGCCATTTTTCCTGGATACGGGACGCCCCGGCAGCGCGTGCCCCCAGTGTGCAGCCGGCATACTTGCCCACACTCCGCAAAACAACATACACTGCGCCGATCCATCCCATATGAACCAGGGATTCCAGGTGAAGCTCAGCACCTGCCATGATGAAAAACAGCACATACAAGGGGTAATCAATTGCCGACAGATCTTTGACGATCCGGCGGCCGTAAGGGGAGGCGTTTACAGTGGCCACACCGGTAAAAAGTGTGGCCAGCATGGAAGATATATCCAAAAACGAGGCCAGGCCCAGGGTAATCAAAACAGCGGAAAGTACCAGGATCTGCCGGTCCGCCCGGCGGGTCAGCCGCTGGTCCATCACGGCAACCACCAGGCCCGTGCCCGTGCCAAGACCCAGCGGAACCGCAATCAGGTAAACCGTTTTTGACAACGATCCTGCTGCATCCGGCAGGCTGTTGCCCAAAAGGATGAAAACGACAATGGCCAGCATGTTGTTGATGCCGATCAAAGGCAGGATGGTGTCGGTCAACGGACCCTCGGACTGGCATTCCCGTATGACCATCTGGGTGGCGGCCGGCGCCGTGGTCACCGACATGACCGCCAGGAACCCTGCTACCAGGAGAGATCCGCTTAGCAGGAAGGTGCCGGCGCCCACCAGCAGTGCGGTCAACCCGATCTCAAAGGCGCTGATGAGAAAAAGCCCTGATCCGATTTTTCGCACCGCCTTCATGCTGAAACTGCCGCCGATGGTAAAAACGATCAATCCCAGGATCATATCGTGTACCGGAACCAGGGCATGGTTCTGTGCAGCGGTAATCACCGAGGGCAAGCCCAGCATGCCGCTCACGGAAGGACCCGCAGCCACGCCCACCGCCAGGTAACCGGTGACCCTGGGAATCCCCAGGGACATGCTTATCCGGCCGGCGCCCAGGGCCAGAAGATATAAAATTCCCAGAGACAGAAGCATGGGCAGCATGGTTATATTCCAGTATGCCTAAAATTCCAGGTCAATATTCAGCGTAATGAGTAAAATAAAATCTTTTCTTAATTTTCTCTATGGTAGAAAGATCCGGTTTGAACGGTATATCCGGGATTTCGGGCAGCGGCAGCATATGGGTCCGGCTGAAGGGCGTATCTTTGAGTTTCATGTTGTATGCCGTGACCATCAGGATTTCCAGGTTTACCACGTCCTCGATATTGTATGCCAGAAGGGTTTCCAGGGCTTTTGTGCTGCCGGTCTGCAAAAACTCCTTCCATAACAGGACCGCGAAAAAGCCGTCCACCCCGTCCAGATCCCCGCGGTCCAGCCCCAGGGCCTTTTCGCACATCTTCAATCCGCCGGAGTACCCCAGGCTTTTGAGGACATATCTCAAATCGATATGCGCGTGGTTCATCCGGATGCCGAAATACTTCTCGATAAAAGGCACATCAAATGTTTTGCCGTTGTAGGTGACGATCACATTATATTTTTCAATATCATCGATGAACGCATCCAGGTTCTGCCCCTGGACATAATATTTGATCGATTCGCCGTCATAAAGGGCAATGGTGGTAATATCACACCCAAACACATCCATGCCCGTTGTTTCGATATCGATGAACGCCGTAGTTTTCCGGAATTGAGGAAAAAACCGCCAGTGTTCTCCTGCCGGCAGATGATCTGAAAAATAGGCCGGGTTGTTTTTGTCCAGATGCTCACAGGATTCAGCCATGCAGGCGGCAATGCGGGTCAGGCTCCCGGGGGGGATATCACGTGAACCGGTCGAACCCACCTGGTGCCAGTCCAGCAGTCCAGCCGTCCACAACCTTCTCTCGGTAACCGCCCCGACCCCCGGTATATGGAGAAATGAATTTGTCAGCAAATTTTTTACCCTTTCAAGATTTCTCTTTTGGTCATCAAAATCATATTGTCATGAAAAAGGATTATTGTCCATGAAAGTTGATTGCAAAAATAAAATCTGGTGAAAAATGATTTTATTCGATTCTTTATACTGGTTACTGCCGCGGATATGTCTTCACGGCCTTGTCATTTTCAGTCTTCATATGGTATAGTTTTTCTGACTCCGGGAGAGAATAGAAATGATGTCCATTGATGAAAAAAAACAACTGTTGAGCAAGGCCTTCTGGGACAGGAACATTGACCCTGACCTTCTGTACGCCTTTGTCAATGGAGAAATTGACTCCATTCCCTTGATGTTTCCAAAAAGTATTTACCTGAGACTGCTTTCCACATATGACTGGTATACACTTTTGTCGCTGCTCCCCATGAAAACGCTGGAAAAAGCCATGAGCGACGATGTGTTGGACAGTTTATTTCCCAGAACACTGAGCAGAAAGTACCGGTATGCCAGACAATTATTATTCAGATAAGCTGTATCCGTTTCAGGATGAGGTGCTGGGTGAGATGCAATTTTTGAAAACCGGTTTTTACCTCACC
>CAYNHL010000133.1:0-9651 GCA_964397015.1 uncultured Desulfobacterales bacterium
TCACTCTTTCGGTCTCGGCTGTCAGTCCCTGCAGCCGGCCTTTGTACTACAGGTTTTGCATTTGCTATTTTGATGGATTCCTGATAAACACACTGCATATCAAACAAACTATTTCTATTTAAAAAAAAAGATCTGTTATCCATGGATAAAATTGAAATTACAGGCGGCCGGAGACTTAAAGGAGAAATCAGGATCAGCGGTGCCAAAAATGCGGCCCTGCCTTTGATGGCCGCCGCCATCCTGGTTCCGGGCAGCACCAGGCTGACAAATGTACCCAACCTGATGGATATCAGGAGTATGACAAATCTGCTCCAGGATTTAGGGGCACGCATCAGTCACGAGGGCTCTTTTCTGGATATAGACGCAGCAGGTCTGCACAAGGACGAGGCTCCTTATGACCTGGTCCGCAAAATGCGGGCATCCATACTGGTTTTAGGTCCCCTGGTTGCCCGTTTCGGCAGGGCCAGAGTTTCCATGCCGGGTGGATGTGCCATAGGCGCCCGGCCCGTTGACATGCATTTAAAGGGGCTTGAATCCCTGGGGGCTGTCATTTCCATCGAACACGGCTATATTGAAGCCCGGGCACCTCGCCTGACCGGTGCTGATATTTATTTTGACATGCCCACGGTTACAGGTACGGAAAACCTGATGATGGCAGCCGTACTGGCTCAAGGCACAACCGTTTTGAGGAATGCCGCCCGGGAACCGGAAATCATCTGCCTGGCAGATGCGCTCAACGCCATGGGAGCCGGAATTTCTGGGGCCGGTACCACGGTCATCACCATTGAGGGCGTTACCTCGTTAAAGCCTGCAACCATAAATGTAATCCCTGACCGGATAGAAACAGGCACCTTCATGGTTGCTGCAGCTGCAACAGGAGGGGATGTATTGATACGGCAATGCATGCCCGGGCATATCGGAGGGATTATAAGCAAACTCAAGGCTGCGGGCGCATCAATAGAAATATTTTCAGACAGCATCCGTGTCATGCAGAATGGCGGCATCAAAAGCGTGGATATCAGGACACTCCCTTATCCCGGGTTTCCCACTGACATGCAGGCACAGTTCATGGCATTGATGACTATTGCCGACGGCACAAGCACCATCCAGGAAACCATTTTTGAAAACCGGTTCATTCATGCCAACGAACTGCTTCGAATGGGAGCGGATATCACCATTTCAAGTGCAAGCCATGCCACTATAAAAGGAAAACCATTCCTCCAGGCCGCCCCGGTGATGGCCTCGGATCTCAGGGCATCCGCATCTCTTGTCATTGCCGGTCTTGTCGCAAAAGGCACAACGACCATCAACCGGGTGTATCATATGGACCGGGGATATGAATCCATTGAAACCAAATTTTCACAACTTGGGGCCGACATCCGCCGTATTTCATAACATCGATCACTGGTGCACAATGTGAGACCTTCTGTGGGCAGAATAAAGGCCCCCTTTTTCATTCCGGTCCTGGTTTTTTTGATCTTCGGGATACTGATAGGCAGTCTGTTCCCGGATGAACGTCTTCTCCTGGTGCTTGTAACCGGGGCAGGTTTTCTTTTTGCCTTCTACCGGCCGCCACTGTGGGCGGCAGCCGGCATTGTATTCATGATGACAGGTATTTTTTTAATCCAGGTGCGGCTGGCACCTTTTACAAGTGAAGGACATATCGGTTCTTACGCAACCGGAGAAAAACTTGAAATTACAGGACAGATTGCATCCTTTGCCACAAGGTCGGGCAGGAAGGGACGTGTTGCCCTTGACACTATAAGTGTAAAACCCCCCGGTGGTGATGTAATCCCTGTCACCGGGCGCATCAATCTCAATATTTATGATCCTTTAACCCATCCCCTGTTTTACGGAGACAGGATCAGGTTCAAGGGAAAACTGAAAAAGTTCAGGAATTTCAATAACCCGGGTGGTTTTGATTACGAAGCCTATATGCTTCTCAAGGGCATTTCAGCCGGCGTGTCGGTTTCAGGCCGCAATATCAGCTTTGTGGAAGGCAGCTCTGATCTGTCTTTTACCAGTCGGATCATGCGGAATATAGAAGTTTTCCGCAAGGGATATACACAGCTTGTCGACAAAACGGTTAAAAGCCAAAAATCCGCTGCAATCCTCAACGCCCTTGCAGCGGGAAAAAAAGACCGTATCGACAATCAGCTCAGGGATGTATTCGCCCGTTCCGGAGCCAGCCATATCCTGGCAATATCAGGCTTGCACCTGTCCATTCTCGCCCTTTTTTTCTATAAATTATTCCATGGTTTTTCAGGACAGTTTCGCTGCCTGCTCATCGATGGAAAAGCTGGTAAGATCGCCGGTATCCTGACATTGATACCGCTTCTTTTTTACGCTTTGCTCAGCGGTTTTTCACCTTCCACCCAGCGGGCATTGATCATGATCGCAATGGTCATGACTGCCAGAATCATTGACAGGGATTCGGACGTGGTCAACACCCTTGCATTTGCAGGGGTCCTGATCCTCCTGTTCGACTGCGGGGCGCTGTTTACCATTTCCTTTCAACTCTCCTTTACAGCTGTCGCGTTTATCATTGCCGGTATTGCATGGTCACGGTCAATAAAAGAATTTCAACCAACTAAAATAACACACAGGTTCATGCTTTTTGTCCAGGTCACGCTGTGGGCCTCTATTGGAACCTTTCCTCTGATCATGTACTATTTCGGCATGATATCCATCAGCCAGGTTATTACCAACCTGGTCGTAATCCCTTTGATGGGATTTATTGCCCTGCCTCTCGGTTTTTTTTCCATGGCTGTTTTCCCGTTGTCACAAAACTTGAGTGCGTGGTTGATAGAGTTGTGCGCCCACATCCTTTCTTTTTCCATCAGCCTGATCGAAAACATATCCCAGTGGCCGTTTGCCTGGTTTCGCTCCGGTACGCTGACAATGCCTGAATTACTCCTGGTGTACGCCACTCTATGTGTGATATTTGCAGCCCTGCTGACCAGACAAAAAAAAATCCTGCTTTTGCTTGTACCTTTTCTGGCATTGGGAATCATCGATACCGGGGTGTGGATCAAGAAACGTTTTTTCAATTCCGACCTGTCGCTGGTGGTCCTCGATGTAGGGCAGGGAAACAGCGCGCTGCTTTCTCTTCCCCGTGGAAAAAGGATACTGATAGATGGAGGGGGCTTTTCATACGGGTCTTCATTTGATACAGGGCGCCACCTGGTGGCACCGTACCTGTGGAGAGAAAAAATCGGGCTGCTGGATGCTGTGGTGCTGACCCACCCGGATGCAGACCACTTGAACGGCCTTGTGTTTATCATGGACCGTTTCAGGATCAAACAGGTGTTTAAAAACAGTGATACAGACAGTTCAAAGGCATATGAAGATTTTATAAAGACATGCCGCAAACGGAATGTACCGGTTACAGAACTGCCGGATAAGCGGTTTTCTCCTGATTTTCTGTCAACAGATGACATTGCGCTTGTTTTTTTCCCGGATGAAAAAAGCTCAAGCACCAATGACAATTCTGTCGTGATGAAGGTTTCCTATGATGAAATCTCTATGCTGTTACCTGGAGATATTTCTGAAGAACGTGAAAAGCTTTTGTGCGAAAGGTTCCAAAAATCACTGCAGGCAAATGTAATGCTGGCCCCTCACCATGGAAGCAGATTGTCGTCATCGGATTTTTTTCTTGATATTGTTCAATGTGAAAGTATAATAGTATCCTGTGGCTGGAGGAACCGGTACGGATTTCCTTCTCCGGATGTTCTTTCCCGCTGCTCAAAGCGCAATATCGACGTGTTCAGGACGGATTTACACGGAGCAGTTGAAGTAAAAACAGACGGGCAGCGGTATACTGTCGTTACCATGGAATAATCGCGATGTATTATATTTATTTTTCATTTATTTTTGTACTTTCCATACTCATGCTGGTTGAATGCCGTATGAAACAACAGCCCCGCTGGTATGCGGCCGCTGTATTCCTGGCTCCTGTCACTTTTCCTTATTTTATCCTTAAAATCCGCAAAGAAGCAGGGATCATCATCATGATGATTTTCATGGCCCTGTTTTCAGCTGTGTGTGCAGGAGAGATCATTTTATATTCCATTCAAAAACACAATGCCCGGTTTGATTCAATGACTCCGTTTACCCGTGAAATGATCGTTTTGACCGAAAATATCAAGCAATCTTCTTCAAAACTGAACAACGGGTTGATCAAGTTAGAGGCTTTGAGCAAAGTCGAATCCAGAAAAAGCCAGCTGATGGAAACCATAACTTTTATCACATACCTGCGTAATGTGATCGATGAAAACCAGCAGGCCATAGACAAGATGCTGGCATATGCCAAAAACCACAAGGATTATTTTCAGGCAAAAAACCTTGAATGGATATTCGGGATCGAACATTTTTACAACAACCACAATGTAATACAGCATCAAAAAAGCCTGGAAAAATACCTGGATGCCTTTGAAGACCTGTTACGCTATACCTACACCAATTTTGAATTAATTGACGTGGCAAAAGATCCCAAGTACCTGAAAAATTATGATGAATATTACATAAGGTACCGCCGTGCCGTGGATGCCCACAACAGGTTCAATGTCAAACGCCTTGAATACCAGAACAGATTTCTGGAACAATATCCCGAGCTGACCCCTTATCTTCCCGGCAAAGCTCAACCGGACGCTTTCCGGCTCTGGGGATAATGTTTCTTGACAAGTGATGTCAGGTAGGGAACGAGCACCCTGTTCTTGTGCCCCCCTGAAATGTCATAGGTAATGGTCACGATGGGAACCCCTGTCTTTTTTTCAATCAGTTCCGCCATGGCCTCGGTGATCAGGGCAGGACAGCAGAAAGACGGATTGGTTTGCACCAGCAGATCGAGATCCGGGTGTTCAGACACGATATGATGTATTTTCAGGATGTTGTCCATGGACTCTCCTGTATGTTGGGGCAGTATCCCGTAAGAGGCCAGTAAGTCCTGGCTGTCCTGAATATCGTGTACCGTGATGTCGCCCAGGAAGGGCTCGAAATACTTATAGTATTTTTTTTCAAGGGCCTGCATTGCAGAAAAAATCACCCGGTTGGAAATCAGATCGATATATTTTTTTTCGGCAAACCATTTTTTAAAGTATGAACTGGCAATAATTTTGACATATTTGTAATAAGGTGTGACCACGGCCTCTCCGCCATGTGATTCAATAAAATTGATCAAATCCTGGTTGATGATCGGATTGTCCCTGATGTACAGGTCGCCGAAAATACCTACTTTCGGTTTTTTGCACTGCAGGCATTCAATCTCTGAAAACCCTGCCAATGCATGTGACAAGGCTTTTTCCTTGTCAGTTGAGTTAAAGAATGCATCTTCAAGAATGCAAAGAGCCTGTTCAGCCGCATGGTCGGTTTGTCCCCTGTTCAGTTCATATGGTCTTATCCTGCATGATATGGTCTTGATCAGTCCACCGAACATATATCCAAAATAGGCATTCCTGGCAGCGTTCATGGAAATATCGAACAATGACAGCTCCCCAAGATAGATATTGGCCTTTTCAAACCCGTTGCCATGCCTTTCAAAAATTCTTTTTATATGATGGGGATACATCCTGATATTACAGGCAATATCAGACCTGTTCAACCACAGCAGTGTTTTTGCAGGATCGAGACTGTGGGTTTCAACAGTGTGAATAAATCCTGATGCGATGGCGTTCAGTGGAATGCACTGGCCGGTATTGGTCAAAAGGCTCTGCTTGATTGTCGCCTCTGTTTCTTCGAGCAGTATGGCGTTGACCCCTTCACTTTTGAGAATGGCCACGATCAACCTGGATGTATGGTCATCCCAGCTCGGAAAAATAATGGTCCTGGATCCAATATGGCCGGCATATTCCGAGCTCAGCCGGAGGGATTCCACAGGCCGCGCCTGATCCTCCCGCTTCCTGTGGTTCCTGAATGCCTGTATACCAGCTTCTATCCTGGTTTCATATCCCACGCTGGAGTCATGTTCATCCAGCTCAAGTACCAGGAAGGGTTTGTTGAATGTCTCCATGATCTGCTTGACATAATCGATGCAGAAAGAATCCGGAGAGCATTTGAACGAAGTAATATATACAGGATATAAACCGGGAGTCCTTGCCGCGATATACGCGCTTTTCAGGATTTGGGCCGCATATTTCCAGTGAATCTGGGTCAAAAGATCCTGCAGGGGTTCAAAATCCATGTCATCGAAATCGAGCATATCCTGGTAAAAGGAGGGGACATTGAAACCTGCAAAAATATTCAAAATCCCGGCGTTCATGCTGGCTGGCAGAATGGTGTACGGCCTTCCGAGCAGCACGACACTCAGGTCCGGATCAAAATGGTCCTTAAAGGCCTGTTTCAGCTGTTCCTGGTTTTCCTCTTTATGAGCACAGGCCTTGTCATAGGCTTTGTGCACATCTAAAAAAGAAAGGCTGGTGTACTGATTTATTTGCTTCAAAGACCTGAACAAAGATATTTTTGTATGGAAGCTGGTGTACAGGTATTTAACCAGGGGGGACAGGATACGGTTTTTATCCAGTCCATGGATACAGGAGATCAGGGAAGGGGCATACTGGGTATAATAACAGTGCTGCCGGCGCAACTTGCTTTCTTTTTGACGGTCTTCAAAATAAAAGGGAAGAAAGATGTAATCTGCCCTGTCCAGAAGGTGCATCACATGACCGTGAAGAGCGGTCATAGGGGCGCAGAATTCAGCACCTGCGGCTTTTTTCCCCAAAGAAACCGGTCTTGAAAGATTGCTGGATGTAATGACCCGGATTCCCAGCTCATTGAAAAAGACTTTCCAGAACTCCAGATCTTCCACCAGGTGCAATGCCGCAGGAATACCAATGGTAAAAGGATGACCGGCAGGGGCAGGATGAATTTGGGCCAGGACGCTTTTGCGTTTTTTGGCAAGGTCAAACTGCCCGGCTTTTTTAACATAATGCTGCGTGTCATAATCCCTTCCGCATAAAAAACCAAATGCTTCAGCCTGGTCGTTCACAAATGCAATTGTTATTTTGCAGTGATTGGGGCAAAGCTGACAGACCTCCTTTTTAATCGGAATTTCCTGCCGCCATATTTTAAATCCCTTAAAAGCGGTCGGGGCCTTCACGGTCTCTTTTGCAAGGAGTGCTACGCCTAAAGCACCGGTCAGGTGACAGAACTTGGATACCTGTATGGGTTTTTTAAGTTTCTGTTCAAATGCGGCGATCAAAGCCTTGTTCTTTGCCGTGGCACCCTGGAACAGAATCTGGTTTCCAATTTTGCCGATATTTGCCACCTTGGTCAGGTAATTGTCCCTGACAGAATGCAGAACAGAGGCCAGGGCCTGTTTTGTCGTGTATCCCACGCTCAGGAAATGATTGATGTCCCTTTCCATGAAAACGGTACACCTGTCGCTTGAAACGGGTGAAACAACACCTTCTGTCCTCTTGGAGTATTCACTCAGCGGGCAGTCGAGTCTCAAGGCCTGCTCCTCGATAAAGCTCCCGGTACCTGCAGCGCAGACCGTATTCATGACAGACGAGGTCACCATGCCGTCCGACATTGTTGTGAACTTGGCATCCTGACCGCCGATTTCTATAATGGTATCGACATCAGGGTTCAGGTGGCAGGCTGCCCGGGCATGTGCCGTGATTTCATCCGGCATGATATCGGCACCGATAATTTTGGCACTTATTTTGCGGCCTGAGCCTGTGGTTCCGCACCCGGCAATATTCAAGGAAAGCTCATATTCGTCAATGAACATGTCGATGGCACGGCAGATATTCTGCACTGCAACAACCGGTTTAGATGCAGTCCTTGTATAAAACCCCGCAACAACAGTTTTATCTTTTGTCATCAGGATGC
The DNA here is from genome assembly GCA_964397015.1 of uncultured Desulfobacterales bacterium. GTDB lineage: Bacteria > Desulfobacterota > Desulfobacteria > Desulfobacterales > Desulfobacteraceae > MADRE2. Next base: position 7,831 of record CAYNHL010000133.1, read on the forward strand.
TTTTTGTGGAAGTGGAGCCGACATCGATTCCCAGAAAACAGGACGATAAATCAAGAGTTTGCGGGTTTTCATAAATATCGGCTTCGACCCCGCTGGTTTCATATGTGGAAAATGATGTAAAATCAGGATAGGTGGACAAGGTCACAGACAGGGCAGGGTAGTCATGCTTTTTTTGGGTTTCAGCCGGAATAATGAGATCATCCAGGGTTTTACAGCTGATCTTATCAAATGACCCCGATCCATGCTGCACAAGGTCATCGAGCAGGCACAGCGCTGCTCCGGCGGCCTTGTAAATTCTTGAATAACGGTCGGTTTTCAATTTTACACCAAGCAGGGATTCAAGATGTTTTTTGACTGCAAGGTTCAAGGATACACCGCCGCAGAAAATGATACCGCTGCCTGCAGGACCGGTTTTAAAAAGGGTATTGATGATGTTTTTTGCCATGCCTTTGCAAAGACCGTCACAGATCTGTTCAATTGTATACCCTTCCTGCTGTGCATGAATCAGGTCGGTTTTGGCAAAGACCGCACATCGGGTAGAAATATCGGGTACTTCAGCTGTATTGGATAATGCAAGCTCACTGATAGCCCCGGATGATTCCAGGTTCAGCCGAAGGGCCTGCTGGTCCATGAAACTTCCGGTACCGGCTGCACACGACGTGTTGAAACGGGTTCCGGCATAAGCCATGTCATTGTCAAAAGCGCTCAATGAAAATTTTTCACCGCCTATGCTCAGGATATGAGTGAAAGTCTCGTGAAATTGCCTGGCAGCCCTTATCGTTGTGACCAGAGGATCATAGGACCGGTGACATTTTAAAAAATTGGCTGCCGGGTCGGTCAGGGCGATGTAGGATGCCTGTTTCTTAGGAACCATGTCCAGCAGAGTTTCAAGACAGGAAATAACATTACCCTGATGCGGCTGAACCTGGTGATGGACCACGGAGCCGTTATCAGAAACAAGGGCCATCGATACGCATACAGAACCAATATCTATACCGAGAATACCTGACAGATCATCCATATTACAAAGACTCCTTTACCTGATCCCAGAACTGCCTGATACTTTTCATCCAACCTTGAACAAAAAGGGTTTCATGATCTCCGGCATGCATGATAGTGTACCGTGCAAGCCCGGTTTGGGAAAAAATGTTCTTAAAATAGGAACAAAAACTGCTGTCAGCAGTCAGCTCCAAAGCATTGTCAAATCCAAGGGCATGGACCAGGTCTTCGTAATGGGCGGTCTTTGCCCACTTGAGGCCTTCAGATTTACCTATGTCATAATACTTTTTTTCAGATGCGATCTTTTCGAGTTTCAATCGCTGAATGATTTCCGGCAGGTCAAATTCCTGTTGAAAGCGTTTCTGGAATTCTTCCTTTCGATGGATGGCATCGGTCATGACATCCTGAAACATTTTTGACAGGTTGAAGGAATCCCGCCACTGCTTTATACTTTCATACAGCATATCGGGTACGCTCAAGGTGATTTTCTGGGCCATTTGATATTATCCTTGTCAGCAATTATGTATTATCCGGATCAATACGTATTGTTTTTTGTGATACGTGTCAACAGCAAACATGCCATATCTTAAAAAAAGATTTGCAGGTGGAGTTTTGCTGTCCCTGCCGAATAAAGCGACCGCGGCCGTGTCCCGGTGGTGTCCTGTGCCGATACCAGAAAAAAAGGGGCGCATTGTGAATGCCGCGCCCTTAAACCGCAACAACTCGCTGGCGCTCAGACAGGTTGCGCTTTTTTTCGGGCGCAGCCTTCACAATGCAAAATCCCCCTTTTTTTCAAAAGGTCCTGTCACAGGACACCACCGG
>CAYNHL010000134.1:0-9552 GCA_964397015.1 uncultured Desulfobacterales bacterium
ATCTAATTATTTGTTGACTTTGCACAAAGGATTTTATTTAAATAACAAATTTATTAACCTTACAAAGGAGCAGTAATGACTGAAGACATCAAAACCATGAGAAATGTGGCCCTGGCCGGCCATGGAGGTGCGGGCAAGACAACTCTTGCTGAGGCTATGTTGTTCAAGGCCAAAGTTACCAACAGGCTTGGCAAAGTTGAAGACGGCAATACCATCATGGATTACCAGCCGGAAGAAATCAAGCGGCAGCAAAGTATCAGCACCTCTTTTGGTAAATACCAATATAAAAATCATACTGTGACGTTAATGGATACCCCCGGCGACCAGAACTTTTTTTCATCCTCAAAAACCTGCATTCCGGCCAGCGACTGTGTCGGATTCATCATAGACGGGGTTGACGGGCCCAGTGCCATGACTGAAGAAGCTGCGGCCGTGGCAATTGAATACAACCTGCCGGGGTTCGTGTTCATAAACAAACTCGATCGTGAACGGTCGGATTTCAACGCCTGCATAGAGGCATGCTCAAAATCTCTGAAGAAAAAAATCATCCCGGTCTGTTTTCCCATAGGAGCGGAAACCAGTTTTAACGGGGTTGTCAATATTATAACAGGCCAGGCCTATACCTGGGATGAAGAAGGAAAAGTCACAAAAACCGATATACCCGCCGACATGGCCGATGATATCCAGATGGCCAAAGAGGAATTTATCGAAAATGTTGCCGAGCTCGATGACGATCTTCTTGAAAAATACCTTGAAGGCGAATCGGTTTCCCCTGAAGAACTCAAGGAGACGTTCCGGAAAGGAACCCTGTCAGCTGAATTTTATCCCGCGGTTTGCGGATCGGCCGTCAAGATGATCGGGATTGACCTGTTGTTTGATTTTATCAATGATTACATGCCCTCCCCTCTTGACCGCGGAGCATGGTCTGCTGTCGACCCTGAAGGTGAAAAGGTGACCATCGAGCCTGATCCCGAAGGCGAATTCTGCGGATTTGTTTTCAATACCATAGTGGATGCCTATGCCGGACGGCTCTCTTTGATAAGGGTTATCTCAGGGACACTGGGCAAAGAAGGTAATTTTGTAAATACCACAAAGGATTCCAAGGAGCGTTTTACACAGCTGCTCGAGATTTTCGGAAAAGAGCAGAAAACAATTGGCAAGGCTTTGCCCGGTGCCATCATCGCCATGGCAAAACTTAAAAGCACTTTGACCGGGGACACCCTTACCGGCGGCCGGGATATAAGAATTCCTGCTCCTGAACCAATGCCGCCCGTGATTTCATTCGCCATTTCTCCAAAGGAAAAAAGTGATGAGGACAAGATTCATGACGCAATCCGCAAAATCCTTGAAGAGGATACCGGCCTGCAGCTGAAAAGGGAAGAAGAAACCCGCCAGACTATACTGTCGGGCCGGGGCCTGGTCCATATTGAAACTACGGCTGACAAGATTTTGAGAAAATTCAATGTGGGAATGACAATTGAAACACCAAAGGTCCCCTACAGGGAAACCTTTAAAAAGAAAATCCGCATTCAGGGAAAACATAAAAAACAATCCGGCGGGCATGGCCAGTATGGCGATTGCTGGATTATTCTCGAACCTCTGCCCAAGGGAAGCGGGTTTGAATTTGTAGATAAAATCGTTGGCGGAGTGATTCCAAAACAGTACATTCCAGCTGTGGAAGCCGGTGTTGTAGAAGCTTCCAAAAAAGGAATCCTTGCCGGATTCCCATGTGTAGACTTCAGGGTAACGGTTGATTATGGAAGTTATCACTCTGTTGATTCTTCTGAAATGGCATTTAAAATGGCAGGTTCCATCGCGTTTAAAAAAGCGGCCGAAGATGCAAAAGCCATTCTGCTCGAGCCGATCATGAAAGTGGCGGTCAAGGTGCCCGATGAATTTACAGGAGATATCATGGGTGATTTGAACTCGCGCAGAGGCCGGGTTCTTGGAATGGATTCAGAAGCAGACAAGCAGATAATCAATGCCCACGTACCCATGGCTGAAATGCTCAGATATGCACCTGACCTGTCGTCAATGACACAGGGCCGCGGCACATTCACCATGGAATTCGACATGTATGATGAAATGCCGTCTGATCTTTCACAGAAGGTTATTGAACGCGTTAACCAGGAAAAAGAAGACGCAAAATAATTTCAAAGCAAAATCAAAGACTCGACAAGGGGCATCTTTTTTTAAGATGCCCCTTGTTTCAATTGGCAGTGAAATGCCGCGCTTTTGTCAAGCATGACCGCAAGCGTTTTTTCTCCTGACGGAAAAAAACCTGTACTTTGTTCCCATACCTGGCAATCTTCCATGCAGAAATATACCAGGACATCCGGTGCCATTGACTTGATATGGCGGATCAATTCCCTGTACAGTTCAATGCGCAGCGGTTTGAAATAGCGCATTTTATTGTCAAGCCCGGGGATGAATTCACCAAAGCAGATGCTGGATCCGGGAAAACGGTTTTCGATAATGGATTTGAGCTGGGGCATGAACCTGAAGCTGCCCATGCTTATCCAGCAGATTGTATCCGGGGATACGTAATTGAAAACCTGCTCTATAACCGATTTATATTCTTGTATACATCCATCGTAAATAACCAGGGGATCAAAATGAAAGGCAACAGGATACCCTGCCTGCTGTGCTCTGGCAGCGGCTTTCAGGCGTGCGGTCAGCCCGGTGGTGCCTCTTTCCTCGGACTTGATGACCAATGGTGTGTTCAAAGACCAGGATAAAATGGTTTTTTTGTTATGATCAAGGCAAAGCAATGAATCTATATTTACTGTTTTGGTTTTCAGCTCCAGCACACAGGTGCTCTGGGATGCAAACAATTCTACCAGGAATTTTGGCTGCATGGAGATGGGCTCCCAGATCAGGCTGTCCGTGAATTCACCTGTGCCGATTCTTAGAATTTTTTCCTGGCTGAACACTTTTTCAAGGCTTGACTTCAATCGGTCCAGCCCTGCAAAATACTGCATGACAGGGGGGTGAAAATAGGCCTGGAGAATACAGTAGGAACAGTCCATGGAGCAGAACGTCCCGGTATGCAGGATTGTATAGTCACAACAGGTATATTCGCGGGTACCGGGGCAGGGTTTTATCACGGCCCCCTGGTTCAAGGTGATAAAAAGGGTCCTTTTGGCCCTTGAAACCGGATCGCTGTCCCGGTTGATATGGGCGAACACATGACCGGCATTAGGAACCTTTTGAACCGGTACGTCAAGGCGGTCCAGGATGTATGACACTTCATCATCCACTGCCACCCTCTTGTCCAAGAACAATGTATCGATAATCATGGTATGATTTTTTTCAGCAGCGGATTTTCAATTACAGCGGCCAGACATTTACTCCTGGATCCAAGCTCGTTGACTGACTTAAAAGAAATGGACAGTGTATAATCAGTCCCTTCGAAATACTGAGGGTGATTCAGGGTCATTCCGGGTTCGAGGCCCAGTTGTCCGGCATGGACAACAAAATCTTTTTGTGCTTTCAGCAAAGCAGGATAACGACGGGATTTCAAATATGCCAGCAGGCTGTTGCCCCTTGCTTTTAAATCAAGCTGCAGGTTTTCAAGAACCTGAACAACTTCTTTACATGAAAACAGGGTATCGAGGAATATATGTTCTCTTGCTGCAATCTCACGGCTGATATCCATCATGTTCAGCTGGTTGCTGGAAGACAGGCTGACAGCCTGGAACACCGACAAAAACAGCCCTGCCGTCTCAGGGTCCAGCCGGGTCAGCCTTGCAGCGGTTTTCAGGCTCAGCCGGCTGGTTTCAAGCAGGGGGAAAACCTGTTCGGGCAGGCAGTTAATCATCAGAAAATCGTTAATGATGGCTTCATTCAAAGCCCGGTTGAACACAGCAACAGATTCCCGGGCAATGGCCGATACCGGTTGTAACCGGTTCAGCATGGAAACGCTTCTGATAAGTTCGCAACTGGTCAATTGCCTTGTGAAAGCCTTGGAGGCTATGGCGTATTGAAGGCAGGCCAGATCGGCACCGGGATCACTTAGGTCACACTGGACTATAACGGCCGGAATTTTATCAATGTCACTGATCCTGCAGGATCTTATCCGGTTGAAGCCGGTCAGGGGAATCCAGGTATCGTCTTTGCCCGGCCGGACCGTGACAGGCGTGACGATACCTAATTTGTCAACCGAACCTGCCAGGTTTTCAATGTCCCTGCAGTCGTCAGTGAATTTATACCGCAAATCGTCTGTCTTAATTGAACCGGTTTCTATTGTCTCAAATCCGAGATTATACATGGTTTCCGGTTAACAGTGTATAGATTTCCCTGTAGGTTGAGGCTGTGTTTTCAATGACATCTTGTGGCAGTTTCGGGCCCGGGGGGGTCTTGTCCCATCCGGATGCCACAAGCCAGTCCCTGACATACTGCTTGTCATAGCTTTTCTGGGACTTGCCGGGCAGGTAGTCCTTCTGGGGCCAGAACCTCGATGAATCAGGTGTCAGCACTTCATCTATAATGATGATTTCGTTGTCATACAACCCGAACTCAAACTTGGTGTCGGCTATGATAATCCCTTTTTCAAGGGCTATGTCTGCCCCTCTCATGTAAATGGACAGGCTCAGATCCTTAAGTTTTTCAGCCATCTGTTTCCCGATGAGATCAACGGTTTGATCAAAGCTGATATTGATATCGTGGTCACCGACATCGGCCTTGGTTGACGGCGTAAACAGGGGTTCGTGCAGCTTGTCGGATTCCCTGAGTCCTTTAGGCAGCTGTATGTTGCACACATGACCTTCTTTTTGATAGGACTGCCACCCCGATCCGCTTATATATCCTCTTACAATACATTCTACAGGCAAGGGCGTGGCCTTTTTAACCAGCATGCTTCTTTTTTCAAGATCCCGGGCATGGGGCCTGAACTCTTCCGGATAATGTTGCGGGTCCGTCGTGATCAGGTGATTGTCCACAATATCCTTTATCTGGTCATACCAGAATACGGAAATCTGGTTCAATACCTTTCCCTTGTCAGGGATACCGTCGGGCAAAACAACATCAAATGCGGAGAGCCTGTCAGTCGTCACGAGAAGCAGTGCATCTCTGGTTTCGAAAATATCTCGAACCTTACCTCTTCTAGTGGGATTTATTCCGTTGATATCGATGTTCAGCAGGGTCATAAATCAAGTCCTTTTTTAAAAAATGGTATTTTCAGGTCGGATTGAGAGCATAAATATCATATTTTTTTTCAATTTACCACCTGTCAACTTTTCCCGGATACAATTTTTTACATTTTTACTGTCTTGACGTTCCCATGGAGCATGATAATATTGGCTTAACTTTTTTTTTCAATATAATGAGGTAAGCATGAAAAGATATCCTGGTTCCTGGTTGATAATCCTTACAGCAGCAGTATGTATGCTTCCTTTGACTGCCGCCGCCCAGACCTCCTATTCCCTTTATGATCTGTGCCGGATAGCCAATGACAATGCCGAACAGATTACAATTGCCAGAGAAGATGTTTTTATTGCCCGGCAGGAAGAAAAAAGGGCGCTCTCCGTCCTTATTCCCAGGTTATCCGCTTTTGCCAGCCATACTAACTATGACAATGAATCCATGAACAGGCCGGATGTCACCAGCACCGGCATTAAGTTCACCCAGTCTTTTACCCTGAACGGCAAGGAATTGATTGCCCTGGATGTCACCAGGCGGTCCATAGAAGAAAAGGAGTTGTCACTGGACAGCATTCGGTCACAATACCTTCTGCAGATTTCCCAGGTGTATTTCCAGATTTTGAGCGCCATGCGGAATTTTGAAATTGCCCAGGCAGATTTAATTCGACTCGAAAAGCACCGGAATGCGGTCACGGAAAAAGTCAATGTCGGAAGTTTGACCAAAACCGCTCTGTACAGGGCCGAGGCTGAACTTTCCAGTTCAAAGACCCAGCTTGTCAGGGCAAAAAATGCAGTCAGCCAGGCAAGGGCGGCTTTGAAAAACCTGGTGGAGATCGAAGACAGCTTTACCGTCTCAAAAGCAGATGTGCTCAAGATCAGTGAGTTTAAATGCACGCCTAAAGAAATAAGGGAGCGTGCACTGGCCAACAGGCCTGAAATCCAGGAATCACTGAAACAAATTGATATCGCCCGAAAAACCATTCGGTACGAAAAAAGTGATTACTGGCCCAGAATCACCATCGAGGGAGGCTATACGGATACTCGAGCCAGATACGGCATGGGGAACGCTTCTGTGACAAACAGCGATGATCAGTTTTCCATTACAGGAGAACTGGTTTTCACCCTGTATGACGGCGGGCTTCGAAACGGTACCATCCAGCAGGCTCTGGCCAGGGAAAGAAAAGCCAGCAACGCACTGGCCATGCAGAAAAGAAGCATTCTTTTTGAGGTGGAACAGGCTTTTTTAGAGTTTGAAACCACCAAGAGTGTATTGATAACTCTCAAGGATGAACTGAAGGCGGCCAGGGAAAATTTCAATGCAGTCAATATGCAGTTCGAGTACGGCATGGCAGACAGCGTGGATATAATGGATGCCAACACTCTTCTGGTCAGTGCTGAAAGAAAAATTGCCGAAGCCCGTTACACGTATACACTTTCTGTGCTCAAAATCATCTATACCCAGGGAGATCTTCTGGATTTTCTTTTAAACAAGGCATAGACCCCTGGGATCAATTTCAAGATGAACAGTATTGCCGCGAATCAGTGAATAGGCATCTGGACTTAAATCAAAATACAGTATTATACCTGAGCAGACATCTATTTTGATGTGATACCTGCCTGAAGAAAAGACGACCCTGATCAGTTTGCCGGTGATTGTATTGGGGCTGTCTTTAGCCTTTTTCATGGAAGTCACCCGCGCATAATTGGGAAGGATCAGAAGGGTTGAATTTTTTCTTGCTGAAAGCTTTTCAGCTTCGGCCTTGGCCTCTAAATGGAATATGCCCAGTACTGACTCAACCGTGTTCATTCGTAATTTTCGAACCGGCACCAGGTTGCTGAACCCGAGAAAGCGGGCCACCTTTTCAGAAGCAGGCTGGTGATAGAGCGTTTCAGGCCGGTCTGTCTGTTCTATCATGCCCTGGTTCATCACGCTGATACGGTCGGCCGCATGGAAAGCCTCGTCGTGGTCATGGGTCACAAAAATGGTTGTGGTACCGATCCGCTTCAATATTGACGTCATGTCTTCGAGCAATCTTTCTTTAAGTATCCTGTCCAGGGATCCCAAAGGCTCATCCAGCAAAAGAAGGTCAGGTTCAGGCGCCAGTGCCCTTGCAAGAGCCACCCTCTGGCTCTCCCCGCCGGACAGGCTGTCAATCCTCCGGTTTCCGAATCCTTCAAGGCCGATGGTTTCAAGCATCTGTTCCACCCTGCGCACAATTTCTTTTTTATCTTTTTTCTTCATTTCCAGTCCAAAGGAAATGTTTGAAAACACGGTGCGGTGAGGGAAAAGAGCATAATCCTGGAACATCATGGTAAAATTGCGCTTGTGGGCAGGAACCTTTGATATACTGCGATCCCGGAATAAAATATCACCTTTGTCCAGGGTTTCAAGTCCGGCGACAAGCCTGAGCAAAGTGGTTTTACCGCAGCCCGACGGCCCCAGGATGCACAGGCATTCCCCCCGGGATACGGTGATATCGATACCTTTCAGGATACTTGTCTTGTCAATGGTTTTATGTATGCTGGACAATACAAGTTCATGATTTTGAGCAGGTTTCATGGGTTTAAAAATAATCCCTGTGAATAAAGGACAGTTTTTCTATTATCACAAACCCCAGTGCTGTCATGCACATGAGGATGACGGACATGGCCATGGCCTGGCCGTAATTCATCTGCCCCGGGCTGCCGAGAAATCTGAATATAGCCATGGGCATTGTCGAGAATTCAGGTCTGGCAGTAAAAACCGTGGCACCGAATTCGCCAAGGCTGATGGTAAATGAAAAAATGAGCCCGATTGTAACCGCTTTTGCAATGATGGGCAGTTCAATATAAAGCCAGCACTTGAACCTGGAGGCCCCGAGCACTGATCCGGCGTTTTTCAGCCGGTCGGGAATGGAGCGGATGGCAGGCAGCACCGCCCTTATGACAAAAGGGAACGCGATAAGCGTATGGGCCACAGGGATCAGCATCGCTGATGTCCTCAAATCGATCACCGGGCTGTCCATGGTCAGGATAATGCCGAACCCCAGGGTCACGGCCGAGGTGGACAGCGGCAGCATGAACACGGGGTCGAGGATATGGCCGATGTGTCTGTGCGAGGCATTAATGGCATAGGCGGCAGTGACGCCTATAATGCCTGACATCATCAAAGTGACGATTGAAAAAAGCATGGAATTCTTTATAGCCATGTACGGGGAAATGTAAAACAATGAATCAGTGACATTTTGAAACAATGCCCGGTAATAGACCAGTGAAAAGTCCCCCTGGTGCAGGACGGATTTTACCGCCAGGGCCATCATGGGCATGAGAGTCAGGCACAGGATGAAAAGAGTGCATGCTGCAATAAAAATTTTCTCTAAAGGTCTCAGATATTCCCTTCCGGACAAAAATGATGATTCCGGCATGACCTGCAGGGTTTTTTTCTGAAACCTTGTATAAAACCACATAAGTACAAAGGTGAATGCAATCTGGATTACGGACAGAACTGCGGCTGCAGGCAGATTGAAAAGGTGGGCGGCCTGCCGGTAGATTTCGACTTCAATGGTTGTGTAATACGCCCCGCCTAGGATCATGATGACACCGAAACTGCAGAAACAGAATATGAAAACGAGCAGAGCGCTTGCAAAAATGGCAGGCCTGACCAGTGGAAGCTCTACCAGTAAAAGACGCTTGACGGGATTTGCGCCCAGTACGGCGGCCGAATCTGAAAACCGCCCGCTGACATGCTGCCAGTAGCCGGACACGATTCTCAATACCACGCTGAAATTGTAAAATACATGGGCCAGAATAATCATGAACAGCGGATGGTTAAGTGCTTTGGACGGCACCAGTCCTTTTTCTCCTATCAATGCCTGAAACGCGGCAGCCACAACGACGGTGGGAAGAACGAAGGGAATGGTCGCAAGCACCATCAATGCGGCTTTGTATTTAAAGGAGTAACGTGCAAACATGAATGCACACGGCAGTGCAACTGCCAGAGTCACGATTGTGGACACCCCTGCCTGCCAGACCGAGAACCAGATGGTATTCAGAAGGCGCCTGGAGGTGATGACCTGGTGGAACGCGGAAAAATCACTGCTTCCTGAATAAAAAAAACTCTTGATGAAAATAGCTGTTACCGGGTACAGGTAAAACAATACCAGGAATCCGGCCGGCAATACCCCTGCAATAAGTGCCGGGTTCCTCGTCAATGCAGCATAAGGTCGGTCCATTGGTCAATCCAGGCTTCCCTGTTCTTTGAGATTAAATCACTGGGAAGGGTTACCGGGTTTTGGGATTCAAGACTGTGTGTGACAAATACATCCGGCAGAACAGCTTTTGTGTTTGCCGGGAATACAAACATCTGCAAGGGAATGTCTTCCTGGAACGGGCGGGACAGCAAAAAGTCCACCAGGTGTTTTGAAAGTTCCAG
>CAYNHL010000135.1:0-9539 GCA_964397015.1 uncultured Desulfobacterales bacterium
AACCTGTCTGAGCGCCAGCGAGTTGTTGCGGTTCAGGGCGCAGCCTTCACAATGCCCCCTTTTTTTCTGGTATCGGCACAGGATGCCACCGGGATACGGCCGCGGTCGCTTTATCAGGCAATGATACAGCAATTCTAACTGAATTTAATTTATCATAGCAGACGTAGGCTCAAAGCTTTTTTGCCGGGAAAAGGTTTATTTTTAGGGCATGATGCGATATACTGTCATGTAATATGATAAACCGCTGGATACCATGGAAATTTTTAATCAAACGCGCCGCCAGGGCTTACGGGATAATTGATCCGCTGACATTCCTGGCCCGCATCCGTCAGTTTTCACAACCATCCGAGGTGCAGGAACCCATTGAACTGGTCAGGGCAGGAATTGCCTTTCACACCAGGGGATTGATCAATACAAAGGCCATCCAGCACAACCTGGACTGGGTCTGGCCCTTCTGGGTCGAAAAGCAGTTCGATCCCAATGACAAATCCTTTATACCCCGGGCCTTTTCCTTCAGCCACGTCAACCTGACCCATCGCAACTGGACGGCTGTGGGTCACCCCGACATTCCCTTGTACCCTGTCGTCGATCCCAGGGGGCTTGTGACACCTCTTTACGACGGCTGGTCCATAGATTTCTGGATTATAGACGATAAAGGAGAAATGCTGCTGCCCTCTCAATCCGATGAAGTTACACAGAACTGGATACTGCGGCCCAACCTGTCGGTCAGAACCCTTTGCATTAAAGGCCCGATGACGCTTGAATCCAATGTTTACCTGGACATATGCGACAGAAAGCCCGTGCTTAAAATCGATATTGCGGGCAGCTGCAGAAACGGCGGCAGCCTGGTCGCAGCGTTACGTCCCTACAACCCCGAAGGTATACAGTTCATAGAAACCGTAGAGACCGTCAAGGACGGCTGGAAGGTCAACGGCAGCACTTTTGTCAATTTCAGCCGGCCGCCGGACAAAACAGTATATTCCACATACAGGGACGGGGATGTTGTCCATAAACTGAACGAGGTATCATCCGGCGACAGGACTGAATGCAAAGTCGGCATGGCAACGGCTGCCGCTGTTTTTTCCCTGCCGGAGGAGACGGGGACATGCTCGGTGCAGGCCACAGTTCCTTTAACTGGCAATTTTCTTACCCTTATTCAGCCGAAGAGTCCCCTGCCGGCCCCGGTCGAAAAATCATGGGAAAAGGTAATGTCACAGGCGGCAGTACTGAAGGTTCCGGACAGGAACATACAGTTTTTGTACGATGCCGCCCTGCGGACCCTGGTGCTGCTTTCAGCCGACGACATTGTGCCGGGCCCCTATACCTACCGCAGATTCTGGTTCCGGGATGCCTGCCTGATGCTCAATGCCCTCCTGGGAGCAGGACTTTCAAGGCGAGCCTTCAGGATACTGGACACTTTTCCTTCAAGGCAGAAGTTTTCCGGCTATTTTCAATCCCAGCAGGGTGAATGGGATTCCAATGGCCAGGTGCTGTGGATAATGGACAGGTACCAGCAGATGACCGGCCATGAACCGGATTCCAGGTGGATGCGCGCCATCAAAAAAGGCGCCGGGTGGATTATCCGCAAACGTCTCTCATCAGAGCCCGCCTCCCCTCATGCCGGCCTTCTCCCGCCCGGCTTCAGCGCAGAGCACTTAGGCCCAAACGATTATTACTACTGGGATGATTTCTGGGGACTTGCAGGGCTTAAAAGCGCAGCAAGGCTCTGTGGGCTCTTTGGCTCGAGCGCACAGCAGGAAACATTTGAACAAAACGCTGTCGATTTTGAAAACAGTATTTTTTCAAGCATCTCTTCCATCGAGACATCCCGCTCCAGAGGAGGCATACCGGCATCCTGCTACCGCCGCATGGATGCCGGCGCCATAGGATCGATGGCAGCTGACTACCCGCTGCAGATTACACCGCCGGGAGATCACCGCATTACTGCAACGCTCGACTTTCTGATCAAAAACTGTTTTTATGACAATGCATTCTTCCAGGACATGATCCATTCCGGTCTCAATATCTATCTTACCCTTGCCGTTGCGCAGACAATGCTGCGAACCGGGGATACGCGGTACAGGATACTGCTTCATACCGTTGCAGGCCTGGCCACCGAAACCGGCCAATGGCCGGAAGCCATTCACCCGAGGACCAGGGGCGGCTGCATGGGAGACGGACAGCACGGATGGGCGGCGGCGGAATGGGTCATGATGATCCGCAATCTTTTTGTAAGAGAAGAAGGGAACACGCTTGTTTTTGGCTCTGGTATCCTGCCTGAATGGCTGGAAGAGGGAAAATCAGTTGAATTCGGCCCCGCCCTGACCAGTTTCGGGCCCATTACCGTAAGTATTGATAAAATCCGTCAAAAAACGATATTGACCGTGAAGTCCGATTATGCACGGGCGGCCTCTTTCCCGGAATCCCTTGTCGTCGATGTACCCGGATACAGGAAAATAACTGCATCCAGTATTGACCGGGCTCACTTTGACCTTGAAAAGGTGAATATATGAATATTGTCATGTTTACAAACACCTATCTTCCCCATGTCGGCGGGGTTGCCCGGTCTGTGCTTTTTTTCTCACAGGATCTGCGTAAACTCGGCCATAATGTCCTGATCGTGGCACCGACATTTCCTGAAATGGAAAATCAAAACGAATCTGACACAAATGTGCTTCGGGTTCCGGCCATACAGAATTTCAACGGAAGTGATTTTTCCGTCCGCATTCCAATTCCGTTTCTAATCGATGAAAAAATAGATGAATTCAAACCACACGTAATTCACAGCCATCACCCGTTTCTTTTAGGTGACGCAGCTATACGGGCAGCTTTCAGGCGCGGCCTGCCGCTTGTTTTCACACACCACACCCTGTATGAGTCATACACCCATTATGTTTCATCTGAATCTGAAACCATGCAGAACCTGGCTGTCAACCTGTCAACCGAATATGCCAATCTGTGCACCAGGGTTGTGGCTCCCAGCGAAAGCATTGCCGAATTAATAACTGAAAGAGGGGTTGACACACCTATCGATGTAATTCCCACAGGTGTTGACGTTAGCAGGTTCCAGGCCGGGGACCGCCAGGCATTCCGCCGTGACCACAATATCGGAGAATCAACAGTTGTCATCGGGCATCTTGGCAGACTGGCCCCGGAAAAAAACCTGGATTATCTGTGCCGGGCCGTATGCCGGGCCATGGAGGATAATAATGCTGAAAACATGATGTTCCTGGTGGTAGGCACCGGTCCGAGCGAAACCCGGATAAAGGATATCTTCAGGCAGCAGGGACTTGAATCCCGCCTTATCATGGCAGGACAGAAAAGCGGAACTGACCTGGTCAATGCATACGCCGCCATGGACCTGTTCGTGTTTTCATCACAGTCGGAAACACAGGGAATGGTCCTTGCAGAGGCCATGGCCGCATCCCTGCCTGTGATTGCACTGGATGCACCAGGAGCCCGCGAGGTGGTGACAGACAACTACAACGGCAGGCTTTTTGAGGCAGATGTATCACCGGATGTATTTGCCACGGGTATTACCAGGTTTATAGAGGACAAAAATACTGCCGGGGCCTGGCGTAAAGCTGCTTTCAATACCGCATTGAAATTTTCAAGGGATCAGTCGGCACTGAAAATGGCTGCGCTGTACCAGTCTCTGCCGGCAGCGGCCCGGCCTCCCCACGACACACCAGACAGCTTTCTCGAGCCGCTGGAAGAGCTGTTTCATTCAATAAAAATCGAATGGGACATGATAACCCGGAAAACCAGGGCGCTTTTTCATGCGGTCAAACCTGAAACCAAGGAGACCTGAATGAAACAGGAGCAAGACAATAATTCACTGTTCACACTTGACCCGTCCCGGAAATATCCGACCCTGGCCAGGGGTGAAGGTGTACACCTGTATGATGACCAGAACCGGCAATACCTCGACGCAGCCGCCGGTATCGCGGTAATGACAGTGGGATACGGCCGCCGTGAGATCGTCGATGCCATGGCGGCCCAGGCAGCCGAACTGCCCTATGCCGCATCAAATATATTCGGCAACCTTCCGGCCTCACGGCTGGCCGGGCACATGGTTGAAAAATTTTCTCACCACTTTGCATCGGTTCATTTCACATCCGGCGGATCCGAGGCTGTTGAAACAGCCATCAAAATATGCCGCCAGTATGAATACGACCGTGGCAACACCGGAAAACACCTGGTTATTTCCCGCTGGACCAGTTATCACGGGGCAACCCTGGGGGCACTGTCCGCTACCGGGCATGAGGGCCGCCGCAGGAAATTCAGGCCCCTGCTTCTGGACTGGCCCCATATTCCGGCGGCCTATTGTTACCGCTGCCCTTACTCCATGACCTATCCTTCATGTGACCTGGCCTGTGCCCGGGCACTGGAAGAAAAAATAAACGAAGCCGGCCCTTCAAACATCCTGGCATTCATTGCAGAGCCTGTGGTTGGAGCTGCCGGAGGCGCGCTGGTACCTCCGCCTGAATACTGGCCCATGATTCGCGACATATGCAGCCGCCACAAGATCCTGCTGATTGCGGATGAAGTGCTCACTGGATTCGGCCGCACCGGAAAAATGTTCGCCCTGGATCATTTCAGGACATCTGCCGACCTGGTCATCATGGCAAAGGGTATCAGCAGCGGATATGCCCCGTTGGGTGCTATCGGGGTTTCCAGTACTGTCAGGTCCTTTTTCGAGTCCCAGAAAACCCCCCTGGACCACATTTTCACCTTTGCCGCCAACCCGGTATCCACAACCGCGGCCCGGGTCGTACTGGACATCCTGGAGCGTGAATCCCTGGTGGAAAATGCCGCTGCAACAGGTTCTTATATGCACCAGCAGCTTCAATCCCTGAAACGCCACCCCATTGTAGGAGATATCCGGGGCCTTGGACTTATGGCGGGTATCGAGCTGGTCCGTGACCGGGAGACAAAAGAGCCGTTTGCTTCAAAAGACGGCATAGCCGGAAAAATGGGGCAGTTCTGCCTGGAAAACGGCCTGGTCACCTATCCGGGCACGGGTGTGGCAGACGGTACGCGCGGAGACGTAATCTCATTGTTCCCGCCCCTGGTTTTCACCCGGGAACACGTGGATGACATGGTGGAAAGACTTGACAAAGCACTTGCCCGGACCATGGAAATTCTTCCCGGCTGAACCTTAGCGCCCCGGATACAGGGGCAGCTTGACAGTGAACGTGGTTCCCTCGCCGGGAGTGGACATCACATTTATGCTTCCCTTGTGATTATCCGCCACGATGAAGTATGAGACATACAGCCCGAGGCCTGTGCCTACTCCCACCGGTTTTGTAGTAAAAAACGGTTCGAAAATATGGGTCTTGACATGTTCGTCCATACCGGGACCGTTATCCGTTATTTCAATTACCACAAAGGGATCTTTTGTATACACGGACAGGGTGAAAACAGGCTTTCTCTCCTTTAATGTATCCATCATGGCCTGGGCGCCGTTTTTCAGTATATTGAAAAACACCTGCTGTATTTTACCGGCATCGCAGTCGACCGTCTGTTCACCGCACTTATAGTCCCTGACAATCCGGATGTTTTTAAAATCGATGCGGTTTTGGAAATCATAATCATTTTCTATGATTTCAATTGTCCTGTCCAGCAGGTCACAGATATTTTGTGATGAAAAAGCGCTTTCGCTTTTCCGGCTGAAGGTCAGCATATTGGCCACAATATCGGCCGCCCGGCGCCCGGATGCGAGTATGGCATCCATCATGCTGAAAATACCACGTTTATCCATATACTGCCGCAGCTGTTCCATCGTGATGCCAATTTCCCGGGCTTCCTCGATATTTTTTGGCAAATTTTCCTGGATCCGGTTGCGCATGACCTGTGTGTTCTGCATGATCCCGGCCAGCGGGTTGTTTATCTCATGGGCCATTCCAGCTGCCAGGCTCCCTATGGACTGCATTTTTTCCGTCTGGATCATCATGTCTTCCATGTAGACCCGCGGGGTGATGTTGTCAATCCGGAGCACGGCCCCGTCTATCTGCTGGCTGATCAGCGGGTAAACCGTGACCTCGTAAAACAACCTGTGCTGCTGGTCCCTGACAACTTCCAGTTTTCGATCCTTCTGGACTTCACCCTCGCTCACAGCCTTTGTAACAATAGCTTTTTCAGGCTCCAAAAATGAAAAAATATCGAAAACCGGCCGGCCCCTGGCTGTTTCCAGGTCCTCTTCGACAGCGGCACCGGCTTCCTGGTTCCACAGGGTGATCCGGGCCTGTATATCCACAACGATAATCATGGAAGGCATGGCATCGATGATCCTGGACAGCATGTTTTTCAGATCCTGTACAGCCGCTTCCTTTTCCTTGCGCTCGACAATTTCCTTTTCCAGCGCCACGGTCCGTTCCCTGACAATCCCCTCGAGCCGGTTCTTGTTCTCCTGGAGCTGTTTGCTGACTTTGATCTGGTTTTTGATCTGGTTTTTCAAGGACCGGTTGGACACATCTATCTTTTGTCTGTCTTCGTACAAATCCGCAACCTGCTGCTGCATTCTGCCAGCCATGGCATTGACTGCCCGGCAAAGAACTCCGATTTCATCATTTGTGTCACAGGGCAGCCGGCTCAATGTTTCTTTTGTGCCCAGCCTTTCGATATCATGGACAATCCTGTTAATTCTTTTTGTAATGGTCGTGGCCATAAAAAAAACGACCGCAAAAACCAGACCGGCCATGGTCAACATATATCCAAAAAGTCCGAACACCATATCCGAAGATCCCGGAACAGACAAAACCGATTTTTTTGCATACCAGGCCGCGGTCAACAGCGAAACAATGACAATGAATAAAATGATTGAGATCAATCTCCCCCTGATCCCGGGTTTCAAGGAAAACATCAGGTTATATCCCCCGCAAAAAGCTGTTTATCAATTACCAGCGAAACAAAATGCCTTATGCTAATCAAATCATGCGGTAAAATCAATTATAAAACACCACAACATTCCCCTTTAATGATCACAGGGAATATGATACATAGGATGCGTCATACATATACAGATAACAACTGAAATTTGCTTAACATATCGAGGACCATATGCGCGACGACACCAGGGGGCATTTTATCGAGGCCATTATCCGGCAGGATATAGAGAACAATAAAAACAATGGAAAGGTCTGCACGCGGTTCCCGCCGGAGCCCAACGGTTTTCTCCACATCGGACATGCCAAGTCCATCTGCCTGAACTACAACATGGCAGAAAAATTCAACGGCACATGCAACCTGAGATTTGACGATTCGAACCCGGCTAAAGAAAAACAGGTCTATATCGACTCTATCACCGACAATGTCAGGTGGCTGGGGTTTGATGCAGCAACTCCCCTTTTTGCTTCTGATTATTTCCAGCAACTGTATGAATTCGCCCTGGTGCTGATCAGAAAACAAAAGGCCTATGTGTGCAGCCTGCCGCCCGACCAGATAAAAGCCTTCAGGGGGACCCTTACAGAACCGGGCAAGGACAGTCCATTCAGAAACCGCAGCATTGAAGAAAACCTTGCCCTTTTTGAGCAGATGAAAGAGGGCCGGGTCGAGGAAGGCTATCATACGCTGCGGGCCAGAATTGACATGGCCTCCCCCAATATCAACCTGAGAGACCCCATAATCTACCGGGTCAAGAACGCCCCCCACCCGCGGACCGGTACAACCTGGCACATCTATCCAATGTACGATTTTGCCCACTGCCTTTCCGACGCCATTGAAGGAATAACCCACTCCCTTTGCACACTTGAGTTTGAAGACCACCGCCCCCTTTACGACTGGATAGTCGAACAGGCAGATGCTCCATGTCACCCGCGCCAGATTGAATTTGCCCGGATGAACATAAATTACACGGTCCTCAGCAAGCGCAAGCTTCAGCGGCTGGTTCAAGAAGGCCATGTAGACGGGTGGGACGACCCGAGGCTGCTCACCCTTGCCGGAATGCAGCGCAGGGGATACACTCCTGAATCCATAAAGACCTTTTGTGACGTTATCGGGGTCTCGAAAAAAGAGAGCCGCATCGATATGGGGCTGCTGGAAAGCTGCCTGAGAGATGACCTCAATGAAAAAGCCTGGCGGGTTATGGGTGTTTTGAATCCGCTGAAGGTGACCATTGAAAATTATCCGGATGACCTGACAGAGGAACTGACCGCTGTCAATCATCCCCAGAAGCCGGAAATGGGGAGCCGGAAAGTGACATTTTCAAAAGAACTGTATATCGAACAATCCGATTTTATGGAAGATCCCCCGAAAAAATTTTTCCGCCTCGGACCTGGCCGGGAAGTCAGGCTCCGGTACGCCTATTTCATCACCTGTAAAAAAATCGTCAAAGACCCGGATACCGGCAGGGTCATCGAGCTGATCTGCACCTATGATCCTGATACCAGGGGAGGAAACGCACCGGACGGCCGGAAAGTCAAGGGAACCATCCACTGGGTGAATGCCAGGGACTGCATGGATGCGAGGGTCATGCTCTATGACCGGCTGTTCAGGGATGAAGACCCTGAAAAAGACAATGATTTTACAGACAACCTCAATCCCGGGTCTCTCGAGGTGCTCGACCACTGCAAGATTGAATCATCTCTGCAGTCCGCACCGGTTCAAACCGTATACCAGTTTGAACGCATGGGGTATTTCTGCAGGGATGATAGTCTCACACAGGACGGCACCCCGGTGTTCAACCGGACCGTCACCTTGAGAGATACATGGGCCAGGATGAAAGGATAAGACAACCGGCTGCCGCTTTCTTTTCCGGTCTCCATAGGATTCCTGAGCTTTTTGGAGACCGGAAAAAATCTTGTTATTCAACCTTCCAGGTTGTGCCGTCCGGGCCGTCTTCAAGAACGATATTCATCGCCTTGAGCCGGTCACGTATAGCGTCGGCGGCTGCAAAATCCTTTGCTTCCCGCGCCTTTTTCCTTTCAAGGATCAAGGCGGCAACAGCTTGAGGGTCGATGTCCCGCCCGGCCATGCTTTTTTCTTTTTTCCCGGCAAAATGGTCCACAGGGGGCAAAAGAAAAATTCCCAGGATACCGGAAATTGAGTTGATATCTTGAACCATGCCGGCAAGAATCTTTCGTGATTCCTTTGTCAAGGGATTATCCAGCAGCCGGTTCCCCTGTTTGACCGCTTCAAATACGGCGGCAATGCCACGGGCTGAATTGAAATCATCGTCCATGGCCTTTGCAAAAGAGTGCCACACAGGACCCTGCTCCATGCCTGTCCCGGCCGGTTCAATACCTGAATCGCCCACGCGCTCCAAAAACGTGTAGATCCGGTCCAGGCCGGCCGACATCTCCTTCATGGTATCCTCGTTGTAGTCAATGGGGCTGCGGTAATGCTTGGACAAAAGGAACATGCGGATAACTTCAGGGGAATAGACAGCCAGGACTTCCTTGATCATGGTGAAATTACCAAGGGATTTGGACATTTTTTCATTGTTGATATCCACAAATCCGTTGTGAATCCAGTATTTTACAAACGGTTGTTCAAAAAGAGCCTCGGACTGGGCAATCTCATTCTCGTGGTGGGGGAAT
>CAYNHL010000136.1:0-9496 GCA_964397015.1 uncultured Desulfobacterales bacterium
TCCAAAATGTTTAAAAAAGCCAGGCAGAACAGGGTGTTTCAGGACGTGGTCGAGCAGATCCAGGATGCCATAATAGAAGGCCGGCTTGAACCCGGAAGCAAGCTGCCGGCCGAACGTGAGCTCAAGGACATGTTCAACACCAGCAGGGGAACATTACGCGAAGCGTTGCGGGTTCTTGAACAAAAAGGGCTCATTGAAATCAAACTGGGAGTATCCGGCGGTGCCATTGTAAAAACAATCAGCGCAGATCCTATTGTCGAATCCCTGGCGCTTTTGATCAAATCACGCCAGGTCCCGCTTGAAGACCTGTCTGAATTCCGGATCAAGCTTGAGGGCAGCCTTGCCGAACTGGCTGCCCTGCGGGCGACACATGACGATATCAATGAAATGAAAGACATCCTGACCCGGGGAAGGACCTGCATTGACGAAGGAAACATCGAGGGTTTCCTGAAGGTGGACGAACAGCTTCATACCATGCTGGGACAAATATCCAGGAACTCTGTTTTCCAGTTTGTCCAGCGGACCATCCATGAAAATATCCACCGGTACTACACCGAATACCTGCCTATGGATATCGAGGCCTGCCAGGAAAACCATGCGGACTTCGAGATGATCATACAGGCCCTGGAAGACAAAAACGGTCCAAGGGCAGCTGAGCTGCTCATGGACCATGTCTTCAGGTTCAACCTGCGCATGCAGCCGACACTGTCTTGAGGCATCGACTGCCGGACAGCACCAGGAAATACGATACTATCTTTTTTTCTCTCGAGCCATATTCTCTTTAAGCTCATCCACCCAGGTCCGGTCAGACAGGACTTCCCCGCTTCTATAGGAAACACGGGCTATCAGATGGGCAGCCACCGGTGCGGTAAACAGCAGCAGCGCAACTATGGTTATCGACCTGAGGGAAATTCCCAGCTGCTGGCTGACAACAGAATGGGCTGCTGCCAGAAGCCCGGCGCCGAGAGTTCCGGCCTTGGTTGCCGCATGCATGCGCATGAGGGGGTCCGGCAGGCGAACCACCCCAAGTGCGGCTACAAGACAGAAAAAACTGCCTGTCAAAAGCAGCAGGCCTGCAAAATATTCAATCATTGGGGCCTCCTTTCCGGGATTCTGCTTCTTGATCACCGGCACTTCGTGATTTATACCGGCCTTTTTTATGGATGAAACGAACCAGGGCGACAGTCCCCAGAAAAGCTATACAGGCATAGGCGATGGCAACATCCAGATAAGTGGTATGCATCGAGTACAGGGAAAGAACCACCAGAAAAGCGACCACCAGAACAGACAAGAGATCCAGGGCTATGACCCTATCCGCCGCAGTAGGTCCTTTTGCCAGCCGCCAGAGAACCATGGCCATGGCAATAAGCAGCATGCCTGAAGAAACCTGAGCGGCAACAGATAAAAACATTCCGTGTTCTGTCATGAGCGCATCACCTCCAGGATCCTTTTTTCAAGACCATTTTTGATATCATCCCTTGCTTTGTCCACATCTGAAAGAAACATGACATGCACAAAAAGAGTTTTCTGATCTTCAGAAAGATCCACACTCAGAGTGCCCGGGGTTAAGGACAGCAGATTGGCCACGATGAAAATCTCCAGGTCTGTTTCAGCTGCCAGGGGAACCCCTATAATGCCAGGACTGTTTAAATCCCGGGGGGTGATGACATCCCAAAGAACCCTTAGATTGGAAATCAGCAGCTGCCGGATAAAATAAAAAGCCAGGTTCAAGGCTCTGGGCAGTTTTTTAAAATACCCTGAATCAGGATAAAGAGGGCTGGAAACAAAAAGTATTATGTATCCTATGGCAAATCCTGCCAGGAAAACAACAATACTTCCACTTCCCGCCAAAAGTGCGAACACTGCGGCAAAAAATATATTCAATATAAACAGCGGCATCAGCCACCCCCCAGCACAGCAGATATGTAGGAAGCCGGATTCATGAGCTGTTCTCCGGCTGCCAGGGCCACCCTTAGAACCGGTTCCATCAGCAGTCCCAAAAGGACTGTAAGCAGGGCCAGGCAAAGAATCGGCGCCAGCATCCATGTGGACAACCGGAGCGGTTGAAGATTCTCAAATCCGGCATGCCGGGGTGCTTTCCAGAAAGCTTCAGACCAGATCTTGATCATTGAAAAAACGGTCATAAGCCCGACAGTCGCTGCAATGGCAGCTAAAAAATAATGCCGGCTTTCGATACAGGCATAAATTATCAGCAGCTTGGCCCAGAAACCTGACAAAGGAGGAAAGCCGGCCAGGGAAAAAGCGGGGATAAAAAAACCAAGGGAAAGCAGCCTTTGACTTTTATACAATCCCCCGATCCTTGTCAGGTCAAACGAACCTGCCGCATTGTAGATAAGCCCGCTGACCAGAAAAAGATTGGTTTTGACGACAATATGGTGAATCAGGTACACCATCGTGCCGGCCAGGGCCAGTGGAGTAAACAGAGATAGCCCCAGAATCATGTACCCCACCTGGCTTATAATATGAAACGACAGAATGCGCCGGATTTCCATCTGGGATGCGGCTGAAACAACCCCTGATATCATGGTCAATGCCGCCAGCACCATCAAAATGGTATGTGTGACATGGATACTGCCGATAAACACAAGGGTGAACATGCGTATCAGGGCATAAACCCCGACTTTGGTAAGCATGCCGGCAAAAAAGGCAGACACGGAGACCGGCAGGGTATGATATGAGGCCGGCAGCCAGAAGAAAAGAGGAAACAACGCGGCTTTAATGCCAAACGCCATCATCAGCATAAGGGACAGGCCATTGACAAGTGCCATGTTTTCCACCTGCGCAATCCGGCCATGCAGGTCTGCCATGTTCAAGGTTCCGGTGAGCCCGTATATCAAACCGATAACCGTGAGCAAAAACATGGTGGCCAGAATGTTCATGGTGACATATTTTACCGCACCGGTCAGCACGCCGGCTGGATTTCCCATGACCATCAGGCCGAAAGACGCAATGATCATCACTTCGAACCAGACATAAAGATTGAACAGATCACCGGTCAAAAAAGCCCCGCATATTGCCGCGGTAAGAAACTGCAGGAATGGATAGAAGCCTGATTTTACCTGGCGGGTGCTGATATCTTTTATGGCATATACCAGGACCGCTGCATGGATCACTGTAGTGACCAGTACCATTGATGCGCTCAGGTAATCCGCCACCAGGCAGATGCCGGCAGGTGCCGGCCAGTTCCCGACCCACATGACAAGGACCCCGTGATTCAAGACAGAGACCATGAGCAGAATGCTGACAATAAAATGAACCAGTGCGCCAATAATGGCAACCATTCCCGCCTTTTGGTCGTTGAGTCTGAAAAACACACCGATAACGCCGAAAACCATGGGGAAAAGGATTGAAAAGGTGAGCAGCGATGTCATGACCAGTCCCCTTGCTCCCTTTTTGATGTTGATTCGTCTGTCCGGGTCGTGTCGGCTTCGGGCAGCTCTGACAAAAAAGGTTCTCTATCTGCATCGAGATCATGGGTCTGGTCATAGGTCCGGTACAAAAGAATCATAAAAAAAGCGGTCATGGCGAACCCGATGACGATAGCTGTCAGAATCAAAGCCTGGGGCAGTGCATTGGCTGCGTTCACAGTAAGTACTTCTTGCCCTGGTTCTATCAGAGGTGGATCCTTGTAACCAAGACGTCCGGCTGTAAAAATAAGAAGGTTTATGGCATTTCCCATGAGCGTCAGGCCGAAAACAAACTTCACAAGCACACCGGAAAGCATGAGGTAAAGTGCCGCAGCTGACATCAGGCCAACAACCATAGCAAGAAGTGATTCCATTTCAGTTTTCCTCCAGGGCAAGCAGAAGGGCCAGGACAGCGCCCAGCACAGATAAATATACCCCGATGTCAAAGAGCAGGGGCGTACCCACCGAAACAGTATCCATTTGCCACCAGATCCCGGTCAAAAAAGGCCTCCCCGAGAAAACAGCCGGCAGCCCGGCCCCTATGGCAACGATAATGCCCGTCGCTGAAATGGTCGAGGGACGAACTCGAACTGCCTTTCGAAGCTTTGCCGGGCCTTCCGTAATGACGAACAGCGCAAAGGCGGTACCGGTTACCAGTGCGGCGGAAAATCCACCGCCGGGCTCATGATGTCCCCGCAAAAGAAGATAAACGGCAAAAACCATCATCAATCCCACCATCAGGCGTGTGGCTGTTTTTAAAATAAGTGACTGCATCTATTGTGTTCCTTTCTGTCGAAGCAGGGATACGCCTGCCCAGACCGCCAGGACAACCACACAGATTTCACCCAGGGTATCGAGGCTTCTGAAATCCACCAGTATCACGTTGACAATATTGCGGCCATGGGCTGCGATATAACTGTTGGCTTCAAAAAAAGCCGTCAGGCTCCGATCCAGGGGTACCGGCAAAAGTCCCATCAGGAAAGTGGTTATCAAAAGGCCGGCGCCCAGTGAGAGGCAGACGTCCAGGAATCTGCGTGAGCGGCTCCGCTTTACGGCCGCATCAATGGCTGGAAGCCGCAGCAGAATCATGGAAACAATGACAATGGTCAGGGTTTCTACAAGCAACTGGGTCAAAGCGATATCCGGTGCACCAGAAACCAGAAAAATCAATGCCACTCCTGCCCCGACCGCTCCGAGCCCGCCAATGGCAGCCAGTCGCTGCCGGGCGGTGACCACCACACCGGTGGCCGCAAGTATAAAGGTGCAAAGTGCCAGGGCGAGCAGATTCCCATTAATTTCCGGAAAAATCAGAACAGACGAGGCATGGCTGACCCAGGGCCCTGCCGATACAATCACGACGGCAGCGAGTATGACAGCCAGGTAGGTGTGCAGGGAACCTGTCTGAGTGTTTGCCGTAAAAAGGCTCCCAGCCTTGACAAAGCCATCCAGGGTCCCCTGGTAAATTGCTGGCGTCGTGATCCAGAGCCGGTCAAGAACTGTGCACAACCGTTTCCGCAGTACGATACGGAATCGATACAGCACCATACCAAGGGCCAGGGTAATCATACTCAACAAAAGCGGCATGTTGAATCCATGGAAAAAAGCCAGGCGGATTTCTTCACGGGATGGATGAAGGGCAAAAACAGCCGGCTGGATTAAATTGGCGGAAACCCATTCGGGGGTTATGCCGAAAATTACCCCTATGCCGCCCATGATGGCAGGCCCAAGCCGCATGGTCCAGGGAACTTCTTTTACATTCATGGTTTCCAGCGTCCGCAGCCCCAGGAAAGGTGTTATGAAAAGAATGGCAGCCACCGCTGTCATCAAGGCATTGGCCAGAAGGACGGCCAGGGTGGCAAAAACCGGGAACATGTCTCCTGAAAGCACTCCTTCGTACATGATTTCCTTTCCGATAAACCCGAAAAACAGGGGAAATCCGGCCATGGACAGGGTGGCGGCAGCCACGGCCAGGGCTGTCAGGGGCATGGGAAGCAAAAGTCCCCCAAGATGCCGAAGGTCCCTGGTACCGGCCTGGTGATCGATACTTCCCGCAGCAAGGAACAAGGATGCCTTGTACAAGGCATGCACCATCAAAAATGTCGTGGCGGCCGTAAGGGATGCCGCAGACTGACCTCCGAGAAGCAATGTCAGGATACCCAGGCCCATCAGGGTCGTATAGGCCAGGATACGTTTGAGATCACAGGGAGCCAGTGCCTGCACTGCACCCCACAGCGCCGTGCACCCGCCAATGACCACAAGGCTTCCCATCCAGATGGAGGTGCCGCCCAGAAGGGGATGAAAACGCATGAGCAGATAAATTCCCGCTTTTACCATGGTGGCGGCATGCAGAAATGCGCTTATGGGAGTAGGTGCACTCATGGCATTGGGAAGCCAGAAATGAAAAGGCACCTGGGCTGACTTGGTCATTGCGGCAACCAGAACGCATGAAAAAATCGGAAGATACAGGGCGTGATTCCGGATACTGTCCCCGGATGCCGGCCACTGGCTGAGTATCATTGTGCCCCCGGCCGATTTTAACAGCAGTATCCCGACCAGCAGGACAATACCGCCGGCACCGGTGACCAGGATAGCCTGGCGGGCATTGTTCCTGGCCTCAGTATTTTCATGGTCAAAACCGATTAGCAGGTAGGATATGAGGGTGGTGGCCTCCCAGAAAATAAAAAGCAGCAGCAGGTTATCGGCGGTGACAAGGCCGAGCATGGCTATCATGAATCCATGCAGGTAGAAAAAAAACCTGCCGATATAAGGCTTGTGCACCATATAACTGGAGGCATAAAGGCTTACGAAAAAGCCGGCCAGGGTAATGATTAAACAGAACAAAAGGCTGAGCCCGTCCAGGCGGAACCGCAGAGAAATATCCAGACTGGGAACCCACGCCCACTCAGCCAGGAAAACCTCCCCTTTGATTACAAAAGGCCAGGCAATGCAGAACAGTACAAACAGTACAAGCGGCAGTACACTGGAATACAATCCGCCCCGGCAGCAATCAGGGACCTTTTCAATGGTCAAAGACTCCATTGGCGGCTTTACCGGGAAAGGAACAAGGGAATATCCGCCGAATGAATGACCTCCAATACGGTATCGCCCAGCAGGCTCCGCTTGATAATGTTCTGAGAACTGTTACCCATTACGATCAAATCCGCATTGTGTTCATGTGCATAGGTCAAAAGATCGGAACGCGGACTGCCCTCCTTAAACTCTGTTTCCACCTCAAAACCGTAAGCCCGGCAGAAATCAGCCGCCTTGTCCAGAAGGAACGGGTCGTTTTCTTTACTGGACTTGAAATGAACAATACGGAGCCGTACTCCGGGCCATGGATTCATGCAGACAAAATCGCGGATCGACCGGGCTGACTCCATGGATCCGCTTAGAGCCATGAGTACGTTATTGACAGGCCTGTAATTCTCGGCAACTGCCAGAATCGGGCGGACACCCTGGCGCAGAAGCCGGATAATGGCTTTTTCCGGGTCAGTGACAAATCCATATTCGAAAATGCTCCTGAGTCCGAAAACAGTCAGGTTATTGAACCGGGCCTCTGAAATCATGGCATCAAAGGTATCCCCCTCTTCGTACTGGATTCTTCTACAGACAACTTTCTGCTTGCTGCAATGTTCCTTGAACAGCTTGATGGCATGCTCAGTACCTTCCCGGGTCACCTTGATTTTTTTTTCACGCATCCTCTGTGCATAGGCATCTGCCCCTGCAGGTACCGGTCCCACTTTATCAAGTTTGCGGGTGTCTACAATTGTTACACCGGTCAACTGGGCCTGGTGCATATCACCCAGCTCAGTTGCCCATCGGGTTGCCGTTGATGTGAATGGCGTCCCGCCCAGCCCAACCAGAATTCTTTTAATCATGATTCTCTCCCTTGTGTGACAGATTCAATCATATATAAAAGAAATATGCATAATATTCACATCAAAGTCAATGGCAGTAATACAGGACCTCAGGGCAATCGCATGCAAGAAGTCTGCATTGTTGCCTTAGCCGCATAAAGCTGCCCCGGCCGTATCCCGGTGGCAAATATCTTTTGCAGAACACAGATTGCAACGAATATTAACATGTACCCGGACGCTGCGTTTAATTTTTACATGCGATTGCCTTGTACAGGACCCGGTGACGGACAGTCGTCACCGGGAAATGAAAAGAGATGCTTATTCGGTTTTTATGTCAATCTGTCTGACATCCTTCTCAGGCAGTGGCTTTCTCGGCATTGTAACAGTCAGGACACCTTTTTTGAATGTAGCGTTGATTCCGCTTTGATCCGCATCTTCAGGCAGGGACAGAACCCTTTTGAAAGCCCCGTAAGAACGTTCCATCCTGTAGTAATCTTTTTGTTCTTCTTTGGTTTCCTGCTTTTTTTCTCCGCTTATTGTCAAGGTATCACCGGTCATTTCCAGAGTGATATCTTTTCTGTCAACCCCTGGTATCTCAACCGCGATGGTATATTCCTTGTCTGTCGCGCCCAAATCAAGTGTCGGCTTCAGCATGCTGCCGACCGAGCCTGGCAGGGTCTGGTGATCGGACCAGGAAGGACCGGTGATTCCAAAACCGCGAAATGCCTGGTCAAACAACCGGTCGATCTCCTGATGAAACTGATGCAGCGGGCTTGCTGCAACGCTTCCATGAACGGGTATATGTTCAGATTTGACAGGAATTGTGCGGCCGGCCTCTTCTTCTTCCTTTTTAAACCAGTTCCAGGGTACAAGTTTTTTAATATTCATAAGCGACCTCCTTTGATTAAAATAATTTCATTACTTATTATCTTTTAATCAAAAAAGTAATATCACTTATTTTAATGTCAAGTCAGTTCCTGAAAATTGACAACAAACTGTTTCTATTGATTATTAGAAGATCAATTCCTCCCTGAATTCCAATTTTCCAGAACCCTTGACAGCCGTTCCCTTAAATTATTCCGGGCAGACACCGACTGTTCGAAAACTTCCTGTGCACGATAAAATTCCAGAGCACGAATATCTGTTACCGGCACCGAGATATAAACATCGGGGTCATGCCGCAGTCGCTTTTCATTCATCACCGCCGACTGCATAACCTTGACGGAATTGAAAACTGTTTCAAAATAGCCCGGTGGCTCTGACGATGGTCTTGTGCGGATACCAATGACATCTACAGCGATGACGATATCACAGTCTTCCATAAGAAGATCATAGGGCACAGGATTGCAGGTACCCCCATCGATCAGGACCCTGCCATTGTGCTGCACCGGCTCGAAGATACCCGGGATAGCCATGCTCGCGTTGATTGCCGATATCAGATCCCCTGATTCCAGGACAACCTGCTCACGTGCCCAGAGATCGGCAGCAACGATACTGACAGGAATATCGAGTTCATCAAAGGTCTTCTCTTCAAGTGTCTTGGACATGAACGAAAGAAAGCCGTCGGCACTCACCAGTCCCCCGTTCCCCAGTTCAATTTCAACGAACTTGATCCATTGAAACGCGCCATCTTCAACAAGTTGTGAAAGCGATTTTTCATTATTTGAAAGAACGAAGCGCTCCACGAGCTGCCTGATCTTTTTTCCGGACATGCCGGAAGCATAAAGTGATCCGATTATGGCACCGATACTGCTTCCGGCGATACGATCCACTCTGATACCCATTTCATCCAGTGCTTCGAGCATCAATATATGGGCAAGCCCATTGGCACCTCCCGCGCCCAGCGCAATACCGATGGAGGGCTGGTTTTGTTCCAAACGATCGTTTCCGGCCGGCTGCATCTTTTTTTCCGCGGCAAACACCGGGGCTGTCAAAAGCATGGATAAAAACAGCAGAACAGCCGCCATCATAGAAGAGAACCTGTACCTGGAGCATAACTTTTCATACATGGATAATTCACCATTTTTAAATTAGCGTTTAAACGTAACAAAAATCAGTATCTCATGTTTCAGCAGCCTTCATCAAGCTTTTGAAAAATAACTCCGGGGTTATCGTATGTAAAAAATCAATGCGGCGGTCGGCTTCCGGTGAGATAGATAGGCTCGATGGTTTCTGATCTGGATACCTGTCACCTGTTCGAGTAGGGTCTCC
>CAYNHL010000137.1:0-9389 GCA_964397015.1 uncultured Desulfobacterales bacterium
AACCAGCGACTCTCTGCTTAAAAGGCAGATACTCTACCGACTGAGTTAACGGCCCTGGGCCAATCAAAAAAACAGAAGAATATCTACTTGATCGGCGGCTGTTTGTCAACCTTTTTTTGACAGACCGGCTATTTTTTCCAGAATTCGGGCACGAACAGTATTATAACGGTGTAAATCTCCAGACGGCCAAGGAGCATGCACCAGGCCAGAATCCATTTGCCGGCCGCGGGTACATGGGCAAAATTATCGGTCGGCCCCACAGAACCGAATCCCGGTCCGATGTTCCCTATGCATGCTGCCGCAGCACCGAATGCGCTCACCATATCCATGCCCATGGCAGCGAGCAGGATGCTGGATATGATATACAAGGCTATATAGAGGGCCAAAAACCCCATTATGCTGCGCAAAACCGTATCGGGAATAACGCGGCCGTTGATGCGGACCCGGGTCACGCTGCGGGGGTGGATAAGCTTGAACAGTTCCCGGTAACAGTATTTGAACGCCGCTATGATACGGGCAAGTTTCATCCCCCCGCCCGTGGAACCGGCTGATGCACCTACAAACATGCACAAAAAAAGAATGACCTGGCTCAATCCGGGGAACAGCTCGTAATCGGCCGTGGCAAACCCCGTGGTGGTAATGATGGAAACCACCTGGAACGCGGCATAACGAAAAGCGTCGGCCATGCTGTCATATACGCTGCCATGGATATTCCAGGTGACCACGAGGACCATGATACCGGTCAAAAACAGGAAAAGCCGGCATTCCGTATCTTCCCAGAAAGCAAGTGTCCGCCCCCTGAGCATCTGGTAGTGGAGGGAAAAATTGATGCCGGCCAGCAGCATGAATCCCACAATCACATAATCGAAATAAGCGCTGTCATAGCTGGCAATTGAAGCATTGCGAGGTGAAAATCCGCCCGTGGGCATGGTGGTGAAGGTATGGCACAGCGATTCAAACAAAGACATCCCGCCGGCAAGCAGGAAAATGACTTCCAGCAGGGACATGCCCGCATATACCATCCAAAGAATTTTTGCAGAATCGCTCAGGCGAGGGGTCAGTTTATCCGGTACCGGGCTGGGAACCTCCGCCTTGTACAGCTGAATCCCCCCTACGCCAAGATAGGGCAGGATGGCCAGCGACAGGACGATGATGCCCATCCCCCCCAGCCACTGGATCAAACTGCGCCAGAGCAGAAGGCTCTCGGTTGCCCCTTCAATATTGGTCATGACCGAAGACCCGGTCGTGGTAAACCCGGAAACGGATTCAAAAACCGCATCTGTCACTGTCTGGAATTCAGGAGAAAAATAAAAAGGCAGGGCTCCGAACAGGCCGATGGAGGTCCACACCAGCGCGACGACCACCATGCCTTCCTTCTGGGTGATATAGCGGCTCGCCCCGGGTTTCCGGGAAAGAACGAACATCAGGGCGCCAAGACCTGTTGTCAGGCCCATGGAGGTCAACAGCCCGGCATGTGCCTGATCCTGGAAGTACAGGCTGGCAGCCAGCGGAAGTCCCATGGCCAGGCCGAGAAATACCAGGAGGACCCCGTTGATATTGGCGATGATCCACCAGCGCATGTCAGAAAAATTCCAGCTTGACGGTCAAGAGATTTTCAAGCTTTCTAACAGCCCGTTTTTCAGCGAACATTATAATGCGGTCACCGGGCTGCACCGCGCTTTCTCCAGACGGTATGACAATCTCTTCGTTGCGCATTATGCAAACCAGGATCGCACCCTTTGGAAAAGAAAGTTTTTTCAAAGGTTTGTTGGTTATATCAGATGTTTCAAGGGCAATGGCCTCGATGAACTCGGCACGTTCACCAAACACGGAAATGGCGGACAGGATCTTTCCTTTGCGGATCTGCTGTAAAATGGAACTGACGGCGGACAGCCTGGGACTGACCACTTTTTCAATACCAATGGCCGACAGCAGGGAAAAATAGGTAAATTTATTGATCCTGGTAATGCTGCTCTTGGCGCCGAGACTGGTCGTCAACAGGGATACCAGTATATTGGTTTCATCGTCGCTGGTGACCGATGCAACCACGTCGGTGTCCCGGATATTTTCTTCCAGGAACAGTTTCTGGTCTGACCCGTCACCATGCAGGACAACCGTTTTATTCAGTTTTTCCGAAAGGACCTGGCACCTGGCAAGATCTGATTCAATAATCTTGCAGCCGATGGACTCGGATTCGATCTGGCGGGCAAGCCGCTCCCCGATCCTGCCTCCGCCTACAATCAGCACCCTGCGCAAGGGCTTCGGGGTGATGCCGAAAAGCTTCAATGTAGCATCGAGCCGAGCTGTCTTGCAGATAAAATAAATGAGATCCCCTGATCTGATGTGATTGACGCCCCTGGGGACAATGATGTCGTTGTCCCTTATGATGGCCGCAATCAGGGGCCGGTCATCCCCGAACCGGTCATTGAAATCGATAAGTTTCAATCCATCCAGGGGAGAGTCCTTTGCAAGGCGGATACCGACATACTTGACCGCGCCATCGGCAAAATCACCGACATCGATTGCCCCGGGAACATCCATCAGCCTGCGGATCGTATTGACCACTTCTATTTCCGGATTGATGATGCTGTCAATATGGGGGGTCTCTTTTTGAAAAGTGCCGTGAAACATGTCAAAAGCCGAGCTTCGCAACCTGGCCAGCTTTTTGGTCGCAGGGGAAATCAGGCTGGTCATAAGGCAGGCCACCAGGTTGATTTCATCACTGTCTGTCACTGCCAGCAGGATATCGGCATCCCTGATCCCGGCCTCTTTGAGTACCCTCGGGCTGCTGCCCGATCCGATGATCACCTGGACATCGAGATTGTCCGCAACTCGACGCAAGGCATCCTCACTCAGGTCAATCACCACTACGTTCTGATTTTCGGACGAAAGCCGCCTGGCGATCTGGTAGCCTACTTCCCCGGCCCCCACAATAATGATCTTCAATGTTATTGTCTCCCGATTCGGTTTTCAGGCTGGGGAAGCACCATACTACATGAGCTGTCTGGTGTCAATGATCATACCGGCTGTGGATCTACGTCTTCTTCGCTGCCGGGTTTCTCCTGGCCGCCGGGTTCCCCTTGAGAGTCAGGGATATCCACCAGGCCGAATTTCTGCTTGATCCGCTCATAGGATACATACCTGTGCTGCCTGGCAGAAGGGGTCAAAAATGACTGCAGTTTTCTTTCGAGCATCCGGGGATGAAGGTCTCCGGCAATGGCCAGCACACCTTCCGTGATGATATTCTGTAAAAAAAGCTCCTGGACCGTTCTTTCCCTTATGCAGGCAGCCACCGGCATGAACACGAAATTGGCCAGGACAATTCCGTAAAGGGTCGAGGTCAGGGCAATAGGGACCGTCGCCATTATGACGGCCGAATCCCCGGCACCGGCAAGCATGCCGATGAGACCGACCACGCTGCCCACCAGGCCGAAGGAAGGGGCTATGTCGGCCATGGTCTGGAGAACCCTGAGAGTCTCGTCCCGCCGCATGCGGAAAAAATACATCTCCGCCCTTAAATTTTCCCGGATCTGGTCCGGATCATACCCGTCTATCAACAGTCCGATCGCCTGGCGCAGGAACACGATGGATATTTCCTCTTCCTCGTCCTGGAGCGCAAGAGCCCCCTTGATCCGTTTTTTGACCGACAGGTCCACCAGGATCTGGACGATCTCGTCAGACTGCCGTACAGGTTTTCCATATGCAGTTTTCACTACCTTGAGCAAAATCAGGATACGGTCCATCTGGTAACTCAGGAAGGTCGCTCCCAGGGTGCCGCCGATGACAATCAGGAATCCTGAAAGATTCAGGTAAAGCCCGGTATTGCCATGGATGAAGAAACCGGAAAGAAACAATACCATACAGATGGCCAGCCCGATGATATTCCACCTGGCATATCGCAACATCGGCCATTTTTCAAATATTTTCATCAAGATTCCTTTCATGCTATTGAGCGGCGGCAAATGGTTTTTCTTTTACCAGGATGATCTCCACGCGCCGGTTCAATGCCCGGTTCTCCTGGCCGGTATTGGGGGCTACCGGCTGGAAATAGGCGTGGGCACTGACAAAGAAACGCTCCGGGGCTACATTGCCCTCTTCCATCAGGTACCGGGCGACCTGGACCGCCCGTGCCGATGAAAGCTCCCAGTTCGTGGGATACTGCTGTGAACTTAACGGCAGGTCATCGGTGTGGCCGACAATGTTGATCATATACTCAGTCTCGTTCAATGCCCTGGCCACCTGGTCCAGCTGATACCGGGCAGCCTCCTTGAGCTCGGCACTGCCCAGGTCAAAGAAAAAATCACCGCTCAGTACCATCCTGACGGTTTTATCCCTTGCCAGATCGAAAAAAGACTGCCTGTCCACCATAACATCCTGGATCGCTTTTCTGGACTGGTCATATACCTGTGACGGCTGCTGAGTTTCATTGATGGTGATGATACGGTTCGCGCCGGCATCCGAAATGCTGTTTTTTCCCGGGCCTTTTCCGAACATCAGTTCCTGGTCCGATGTCTGGTAAATATAGAGCACGGCAAAAAAAATGAACATGGTCATCATCAGATCAGACCATGACACCGCCCACCGGTGATTTTTATCCGAAGATGCATAGGAAAGAAGCTCGTCATAAAACGGGCTGCCATCTTCAGCAAACGGTGCAGTACTTTTGGAGACCTGGTCTGATTCACCCTTCATATTCTGGTCCATTCAAGGCTCATTTCATCTTCAAATCGAAAAAAAAAAGCATTTCTTACATCAATCGGCCCGATATTCATTTTTCTTGAATCAAGTCACTCCCCTGCGATCAATGGCAGCCCTGACACCGGCGCAGACCCTTTCAATATCCTCCCGGGTCATCTGCGGGAACAGCGGCAGGGTTATAATCCGTTCATATGCTTCTTCAGCGACCGGACACAACCCTTTGGACATCTTGAATCTCTTTTGATAAAACGGGTGGTAATACACCGGGATATAATGCACATTGACTCCAATGCCCTGTTCCCTTAAAAATGAAAACATCTCCGCCCGGGTTACAGGGCAGGCATGATCCAGCCGGATCACGTACAGGTGACGGGCATGGACCCCGTATTCTAGATTTTTCAGCGGCTTTGCCAGAGGGATATCCTTGAAGGCCCGGTCATAGATACCGGCAAGCTTGTTACGCCTTTCCACCCATTGCAAAAGCTTTTTCATCTGGCTTATCCCCAGGGCACACTGGATGTCTGTCAGGCGGTAGTTGAAGCCGAGCGTCTCCATCTCATAATACCAGGAACCTTTTTGTGACCTGGAACGGTGATCCGACGTAATACCGTGATTTCGAAACCGCCTCATTTTCCCGGCAAGAGCTGCGGACCCGGTGGTTACCATGCCGCCCTCACCCGTGGTAACAGGTTTGACCGGGTGAAAGCTGAACGCGGTCAAGTCCGCGACATTTCCCGCCGGTATCCCCCGGTAAGTCCCGCCAAGGGCATGACAGGCATCTGATACCAACGCGATCCCCCCTGGAGCGACAAGTTCCCTGAGCGTGTCGTAATCACAGGACTGGCCGGCGTAGTCAACACCCACAACCGCCCGTGTACGTTCATTGATCAATTTCTTGACGGATTCAGGATCAATCAGCAGGGTGTCCCTGTCCACGTCTGCAAATACCGGGGTACCCCCCTGGTACACCACGGCATTGGCCGTGGCGGCAAAGGTAATGGGCGGAACGATCACTTCATCCCCGGGCTGGATGTCAAGGGTGTGCATCACTGCATGCAAAGCTGCCGTTCCGCTGTTTACAGCAACGGCATGGGCCGCGCCGGTAAACTCCCTGACACTGCTTTCAAAAGCTTCGACCAGCGGACCCGTGGTCAGCCAGTCTGATTTGAGGGTGTCGATGACGGCCTGGATATCTTCTTCATCGATACATTGCCTTCCATAAGGTATAAATGAATCAGGCTGATTTTGACTGGTCATTTTGCTCCAAACAAGATCATTTTTTTATTCAGGATACAGATGGAACCTGGCATGGAGCTGATCAAAAGTCAATTCTTTATTGATAATGCCCTTTAATAATTTTATAGTGGGTTAAAAATCAGCCGATTTCTTTTTTAAGGCCTGATCTTGACGGCATAAAACTTGGAAAAACTGCATGAAAAAAAAAATTATCTGGCTTGTTCAATCCAACCAGGTCACCTCCACCCTTTATGATTTCATGAAAACCATGAAAAAAAGGATGGAAAACTTTATAGATTTTATATTCATAATCCCGCAGACATCTCCCGAGATGGTCGAGCGGCTCAGTGACCTCGATCCTTTAATCTTTGAAACATCCCTTAAAAAAGCCCAGCCTTCCTACCAGGCATATCTTGCAAAACGGGCTGTTTTGGATCAAAAACTGCCGGGAGGTCTTGGCATAGCCGATGCTTTGCTGCTGGACGACCTGGCAGGCGGACATCTTGCCCGGACTGCCATTGACATTCCTGTTCATGAAGAGACCTGCGGTATCATAATGCAGATCCCGACCCCTTTAGGCTCTTCGGCCATCGAGGAACGTATATTTCATGCAGCCGTCCTGTGGGCAAGAGAGCATCGTTTGCCAGCCGTAGGATATGAACTGCTGCCGCTGGACACAAGATGGACCCTGGCCGCCTCCATTATGGACGGCATCATCACCCGGTCAAGGGACAGTTATGCCCACCTGAAAACCGAACTTGACAATATACAAACCTGGTGCCTGCCGCGTTACGAAGCAGCCATGTTTTCACCGACCGCCACATCCTTCAATGCCAACGGCCTTAAATCAACCTATCATTACAAGGGCACGCTTTCCATCCCCCCTGACCGCACCATTTTATTCGTGCCGCACAACGTGGCCATGATCTATGAATACCGGCAGCTGATCGACTGGCTTGGCCCGGCAGGGAAAAACCTCCACCTGATGTTCAGTTACGGAGACGACCAGGTCCGGGGGGCTCACACACAAGAAGAGATTGTTGAAATCATCTATAAAAAAGAGCTCTCAAGGATAGCTTCCCATTCATTTCACAATATCAATGCACCCTGGGAAATGATGGCCGCCGACGGTCTTGCAGCCTGCTCATCCTGTTTTCAGACACAGATTGCCGGGGACAAAAATATTCCCTGTATCATCCTGGACCCTTTTCTTCCACCACAAAGCCAGGAGAACAGGCTCCGGGTCGACAGCCAAAAAACCCTGCTTGAGGCAGTCGAAAAAGTCATTGAAGAAAAAAACAAAACAACCGAAATGGGAGAGATCCTTATACACATGGCTGCGGGGAAACCAAATGAAAAATAGCTTCTGGAATCAAAAGACAATCATTGCATATATCGCCCTGTCCCATCATACAAGGTTTATAGTCCCGGTCATGGACACCTTGAAAGCCCGGGGTGCCACGATAAAATACGTCGTGGGACAGGCAGAGCGCTCCCAGGAGATAACCGCCCTTGCCCAGGGCCTTGACTACTGCCATATTTTTGACTTCATCAGGGACGAAGACAACGAAGATATCCGGCAGAACTACCGGATTTTAAGGCAATGTGTCTCAACCTCGCTGAAATCGGATTTCCTGCTGGGGATACAGCCCATAACTGTAACAGACAAGGTCCTTTTTTCAACGGCGGCAGAATACACAGGGATCAAAAATCTTATTGAAAAAATGGCCCCGGATCTCTGTTTTGCCCTTCACGAGCTCAACAGGTGGGGAAAGATGATGGCCTTCTGGTCAAAAAAATACAGCATCCCCTTTATAACCCTGCAGGAAGGACTGAGCTACAACCTTGATTTCGGCTATACAGGGCACGCCCAGTACTCGACATTGAACCTGGTGTGGGGACAGAGAGTAAAAAACAAGATGGTGGGATTCGAAGCCCCTGAATCCAAAATCATTCCTGTCGGCAACACTCACCTGGCCCGGGAAATCTTTGCACAGAAAGAAGGCAGTGTAAGAGAGAAAAAACGGGAGGAATACAGCCTGTCCGAAAAAACAGTGGTCCTCCTTGTCCTTTCATCGATCCTGCCGGCCCCGCAGTTGTTTGAACCGGTCTTCCGGGCCGTATCCAAAAGCCGGCACCACACAATGTTCGTCAAATTCCACCCGGCCTGCAAAAAACTGCAGATCGATCAATGGATAAAAGATATCGCCTTTGAAAAAAACCTGGTTTTCATTCAGGGCCAGGAAAGCATCTACACCCTGCTTTCCATGGCTGACGTCTGTGTGCTGGGCCAGCGAAGCACTACTGGGCTCGAGGCTGTCGCGTTCGGCAAACCCCTTGTAAAGCTGGATTTTGCCTATACCCCCAACGCACCCTATTCATTTGTCGACCAGGGGGTGGCCCGGAAGATGAGCGCAAAAGAATTTGCAAAAGCGCTCGATGAAAAACTTGATTTCTCCCGGTTCGTGGACCCTGAAAAAAACGAACGCTTTCTTGAAAAGGAGCTTTGTGACACCGGCAATGCCATTGAAACAACCTGCGATGTTTTCAAAAAATGCATCCAGGCGAACCGGCATGTCCATGTACCCATTTCAATGCCTGAAAAAAAATCAGGCAGAAAAAAATGGTCTTTCTTTATCCAGGTTCCTGAAAACCCGGATCTTTTTTTATCCCAGCTCGAGGCCCTGGCTGTCAACTCCCGCGACCAGGGTGAATATGAAGTGATCATTTCCGGACCTGAGCAAAAGTCGGCCGCCATGCAAACCATACTGGATTCATTGACCGGTGATGTGGCTATAGAGACTTTTTTAGATATGCCCGGCAGTGCCGTATCCCTTATAAACCGGCTGGCACAGTCGGCAACAGGAGAGACCCTGGTCTTTTATGAAAAAAACCTGGCCCCGCTTCCAGGATGGCTTGACAGCCTGGACAGGGCAGTTTCATCTTTTCAAGGGGACAAGGTGTTTGGAGGAAGGATTTGCAGCATTGATAGAAACATTGCCGGCGGGGCCATTGTGGTGGACCACAACAACACCCCGGTTCCAGCCTATCAATATCTTGATATGGATTTTCCCGGAGTCTTGAAACAAAGAAGCTTCCAGATGGTGGATGGGTTTGTGGCAACATCCAGGGAGCTGTTCCTGAAAACAGGTGGATTTGAACCAAATGCAGGTCAATACATGTTTTTAGACTATTGTCTCAAAGTCCTGCAGCATACCTGTGATCCTGACGCTGTCGTCTATCTTCCGGACCTGAAGCTGGTGTTTTTAGACAGGATTCAGCCCAAAAAAAGTGGAAACGACGCTGTTTTCTTCTATTCAAAATGGTGTGGCTGCCTGTGGGAGTCACAAACAGAACTTCATACAGAAGACGGGTTCTCTCAAGAAGATCTTGAACAGGCCAGGATGGCAGCCGCTGTCAAATCAGTCTGACAGGGCGTAGGGTTTTACAATTTC
>CAYNHL010000138.1:0-9217 GCA_964397015.1 uncultured Desulfobacterales bacterium
AATACTTGTTTCGTACACAAGAACAGAGGTAAGGAGATCAAACAATGCCATTCCCACGGATTTGAAAAATCCGGTGCCGCCGGTCCATGTATCAGGTGATTCCACAAGAGAAGAAAACAATTCAATTTTGCTTTCGTCCACCTTGTTTTTAGCCAGGGGGATTGCCATGTCTCCGGATTCTTTCATTGCAAACCGGGTATCTACAAAGACCCGGTCAGCCCGCTGGATCACCTCGTCGGGAAATTCCTGCATATCGGGTTTAAATGAGCCTATCCCGATAAAGGTCGCAAGTTTTGGTCCTGCATCCTCGATATCGAACAGCGGGGTTCTGCTTGTAGTTGCCGTAATCACCAGTTCACTGCTGCCTGCTACCTGTCCAGCATTTTCGGCAACCACACAGGTTAATTTGTCAAATTCCTTTTCCAGCAGCCCGGCCATATTTTCAGCCAGTTTTCTGTCAAGATCCATGATATAAAGTGTTTCGATCTGCCGGTTGAGCATCAGGTATTTTGCCTGGAAATATCCCTGGATTCCAGCCCCGAATATACCTGCGGTCCTGATGGTTTCTCTTGACAGACAGTTTACGGCCAGACCGCCTACCGCGCCCGTTCTCTGGGCGGTAACGGCAGCTCCATCCATCAGGGCCAGCGGATTGCCGGACCGGTTGTCACACAAAACAAGCACGCCGTTGACAGCCGGCAGGTTGTATTGATAGGCCCCCGGGAAAACTGACACCAGCTTGGTGGCAAAATATTTTTTTGAAAAACAGGGCATGAGAAGCAAGGTATTTTCCCCGTCCTGGACATGGACGCGATCCGGCATATTGAATTCGCCGGACTGCATCATCAAGTAGGCTTGA
The DNA here is from genome assembly GCA_964397015.1 of uncultured Desulfobacterales bacterium. Taxonomy (GTDB): domain Bacteria; phylum Desulfobacterota; class Desulfobacteria; order Desulfobacterales; family Desulfobacteraceae; genus MADRE2. The sequence goes on from CAYNHL010000138.1 coordinate 860, forward strand.
GCCACAGATTCCTGAACCAGGTCCCCTGATATATCGAAAATATCTGATTTATTCAAATACAGCATAAAAAATTTTATCCTCCTTTGCTTGAAGAGTTTGGATGATCACTATCATACCAGACTCCTTTACAATAATATATCTTTTCTTTTTACCGCAGGGTATGTTACCAACCTTGATGGACTGGACATGTTAAACACTAATTGATACAGGAAAATACCATCATGATCGAAAAAGAAATGGTTCTATGCATCCCCAAAGACAGGCTGCCTGCCGAATGGACCCGGGAGCGGACCCGGTTCAGCACAGACCTGGACACCTTCTGCTCTGCCTGCGAGACAGCAGGCTACACCTTTGAAAAAAGGGCGGCAGTGGAATCCGATCCATCCTTCAAGCAGGTGATCCCGTATATTGTTTTCCAGACAGCCGACCGGGAGCAGATGGCCATATACCGCAGGACCGGCAGTGAAAAAAGGCTCCATGATCTCTGGTCGGTCGGTATCGGGGGTCACATCAACCCGGTGGATCAAAGCGGCAAAACGGCATCATTCAAACAGATCCTGCTGTCCGGCATGGCCCGGGAACTCGGCGAAGAAATAATCGACCCGCCCCATGACAGCCCGTCTCAGTTCATGGGGATCATCAATGAAAACGAGACAGATGTAGGGAAAGTTCACATGGGGGCTGTATTCCGCCTGCTGATAACCCGGCCTGAACGGGTAAGGCCCGGTGCGGAACTGACGGATTTCAAGTGGGTGGCATCAAATACAGTACCGCAGTACACCCTGGAACTGTGGTCACAACTGGCACTGTCACTGGTATCCTGAACAGCACCTGGACGGCATGGACTATATCCGGGCTGTATGGACTAGAGGTTCTGCAGCATTTTGAGGGTTATGGAATCACGGTTTTTCAATATCTTTGATCCACGGGTAATTTTGCAAAGGCTGATGCCGTGCTTTTTTGCTATCCGGCGCTGGGGAATTCCCCTGTACAGGTCTTTCATAAGCTGCCACCTCTTTGACAGGTCATCGAGCTCCGATGGTGTCAGCATTTCTTCAAGAAACAGGGCAAGATCCTGCGGATCATCCATGGACACAATTTTTTCCAACAGCTCTTTATCCAGGTTCATGACATGGATATGTATCATGTATCTATGAATAGAAACAAGCAAAATTTTAAAAACCGGTATGCAGAAATTAAGAGAGGTCAGGCTTGTGGAACTGAGCGGGGTCAAGCCTGACCCCGCTCACCATCGGTGGAGTCCTAAAGTTGATCTATATCAGGGAAGACAGGTCGGTACAAGGGATGCCGAAGGCATCGGATACGGGTTGATAAACAACCTTGTCACCGACATAATTCACGCCTTTTGCAAATCCGGGATCATCACAGACGGCTTTCCATCCATTATCAGCTATTTTCAAGGCGTAGGGCAATGTCACGTTGGTCAGGGCCATGGTGGAGGTCAATGGTACAGCACCGGGCATATTGGCCACACAATAATGGATCACGCCATCCACTTCGTAAATGGGGTCTTTGTGGGTGGTGGGCCTGGATGTTTCAAAGCAGCCGCCCTGGTCGATAGCTACATCCACGAGCACGCTTCCTTTTTTCATGGACGAGAGCATGTCTCTCGTAATCAGCCTGGGAGCCTTGGCTCCGGCAACAAGAACCGCACCGATCACAAGGTCCGCTGTCCTGGCGCATTCCCGGATCATGGCAGGAGACGACATCAAAGGGGTGCAGTTTGCGGGCATGATTTCGGACAGGTAACGAAGACGGTTGATATCCATGTCCAGGATAGTGACACGGGCTCCCATGCCGCATGCGATCCGGGCTGCATTGATACCTACCACCCCGCCGCCGATAACCAGGACCTCGGCCGGCGGAGTACCGGGAACACCGCCAAGCAGAAGTCCCCTGCCCCCGAATGTCCTTTCCAGGTATTTGGCGCCCTGCTGGGTCGCCAGGCGGCCGGCTACTTCGCTCATGGGGGCCAGCAACGGCAGTCCGCCATTTTTGTCTTCAATGGTTTCATAAGCGATCCCGATCGAGCCGGTTTTCAGCAGCGCCTCGGTCAATCCCTGGTCCGCTGCAAGGTGAAGATAGGTGAACACGATCTGCCCGTCCCGGATCATCGGAAATTCAGAAGCCTGCGGCTCCTTGACATGCATGACCATGTCCGATTCCCGGTACACCTGTGCCGCAGTATCCAGGATGACAGCCCCGGCCTCGACATACAAGCTGTCTTCAAACCCTGAACCATTGCCTGCAGATTTTTCGACATAGACATCATGTCCATGGGCTTTCATCATTTCAACACCGGCCGGTGTCATGCAAACTCGGTTTTCCTGGGGTTTGATTTCCTTTAAAATGCCAACAATCATCACTCTCTCCTTAATTTACCATTTTTGTCATATACTGTTGCTTCTATTGTATCCCCTCTTTTCTAGCAATTTTCCTGCCACGATGACCAGACATTGAAATTTTTTACAACATACTGGTTTAACTTAATAATTGGCTTTGGCAGCATTCCATGGTTCAACAGAGAAACAGGATCTTTCTGCCTGATTCTGGAAACTTTTCTTACCACTTTTTACCCTTGACTGCCCAAGGCAGCGCTGTAACTGGTAACAAAAAAGACCATTGGAAATAAAAGTTTCCAATGGTCGGAATTACTCAGGAAACCGGGTATTGATATGGATAAACTCATCTGCATAGAACAGAAACAAACGGGTCAGTACGGGATCAAACTGCCGGCCTTCCTGGTCTCTGAAAAAGGAGAGAACACTTTCAACCGGCCAGGCATCCTTGTAACAGCGCTTGTGGGTCAGCGCGTCGAACACATCTGCAATGGCGGCGATCCTGCCGAAAACATGGATATTCTCCCCTGAAAGCTGCTGGGGATACCCTTTGCCGTCCCAGTGCTCATGATGCTGCAATGCAACAATGGCTGCCGTCTCCATAATCGGCCGCTTCGAGTTCCTCAATATTTCATACCCGATGCGTGCATGGGTTTTTACCACGTCGAATTCTTCAGGGGTCAGGCGGCCGGGCTTGGTCAAGATAGCCTCTGGAATACCTATCTTTCCCACGTCATGCATGGGAGATGCCATCCTGAGCAGCTCGGCGGTATCATTATCCAGGCCGTATTTTCCGGCCAGCAGAAAACAGAATTCAGCCACGCGTGTGACATGATGCGCAGTTTCACGGGAACGGGTTTCCACCACCTCGCCCAGGGTCAGAATCACCTCTTTTTGAGTATTGATTATCTCCCTGGCAAGGCTTAAATTGTCAAATCCAATGGAAATGTTGCTGGCGTAAATCCGGATAAGCCTCTTGTCAATGGAGGACAACCGATTTATCCCGGCCAGGTGCAGCAGGCTGGAAAATCCCTCCCTGGTATGGAATATCCCGGTATAAGAGGAGTCAAGCACCTGTTCTCCTCCACTGCTCCTGTGATCCTGGTAAAAACGGATTACAGAGGACGGCAGGCTCTGCTCCAGGGGCCTGCCGACATATGCGGCATATTGTCCGGTTCCCGCCATGACCATAACATCCCCGCCGGGCATTCCAACTGCATATGCACAGTTTATGGAACTGTCGTTTTCAAGCTGGAGTATTTTCAAAAGCCTGGACAATACCTGGCCGGAAAAAGTCTTGACAGACTGGTTCTGGAACAGGGCGGCAGTGGCGTCGATTATCAGCTCGAGGCCTGTCTTGCTTTTTTCGATTGTCTGCAGGTTGTGGTAGGCCCTGAGGCATGCGGTGACGCTGGTATAAAGTTTTTGTGCCGTAAGCTCCGGCTTGGTTTTATAGTCATTGATATCATAGGATGAAATCACTTCGTGCTCCGGAGCCTTGCCGGGCTGACCGGTCCTGAGCACGATCCTAACGGTCTGGTTGCCAAGATCCCTGCGGATGTATTCAACGAGTTCAAGGCCGGTATTGTCCTTTTCCATGACCACGTCCAGCAGGACCAGGGCGATGTCCTTGTGCTCGTCCATGGCCTGCTTCACATCCTTTTCACAATAGGCGCTGATCAACCGGACGGGCCGATGGTTGAATGTAAAGCCCCTCAGTGCGATCCGGGTTATATCATGGACATCCTCCTCGTCATCAACAACCAGGATTTTCCAGGGCGGGTTCTGGAAAACACGGTTCTTCAGGGCATCTCTTGCAAGGTCCTCACGCGCAAAAACCAGGACATCCTGGTCCCGGGAGCTTTGTTGTCCGGCAGGCTTACTTTTCATCCCCGCTCCGAAGAAAATAACGGTCAACCAGTGCCTGGGCGCAACCGGTATATGTTCGAGGAGTCAGCTCCTTCATACGGACTTTGACATGGGCCGGCACTTTTTCAAGGCTGTCGACAAAGTCATCCAGGCTCTGTCTGTCAATTTTGTGCCCCCGGGTCAACAGCTTGAGCCTTTCATAGGGATTATCTTCTTCAAATACCCGCATTGCTGTCTGAAAGGGTTCGGCCAGCAGTTCAAGGTTCTGATCCAGGTCACGGTTTAGCGCATCCTCGTCCAGGTCTGCCTTGGACAGCCCTTTCATCGTGTTTTTCAAACCGATGGCCATATGGCCGAACACCGTACCCAGGCTGCGAAGCACCGTACTGTCGGTCAGATCCCTCTGGAATCTCGATTTAAGAAGTTTGACCGCCAGGTGCTCCATCATGGAAATCGCAAGCCCCATGTTACCTTCGCTGTTTTCAAAATCTATGGGATTTACCTTGTGAGGCATTGTGGAAGACCCGGTTTCCCCCGGTGCCACCTTCTGCCTGAAATATCCCAGTGAAATATATCCCCACATGTCCCGGTCAAAATCCATTACTATGGCCGCGGCCCGGATCATGGCGTGGAGGATGAAAGAGATGGAGGCTGAAGGATTGATCTGGGTGGTGAAAAGAATGGGTTCCAGCCTGAGATGTCCGGAAAGAAACCTTTCAGACGCTGCCATCCAGTCAATGTCCGGAAAAACGAAATGATGGGCGTTGTAATTTCCCGTGGCCCCGTTTATCTTGGCCTGAATCCGCTGCCTTTTCAGATGAGCGATCTCCTGCCGGATCCGCCATGCAAAATTGACGAACTCTTTTCCCACTGTCGTGGGGGTTGCCGGCTGGCCATGGGTGCGGGACATCATTGCCACAGAACGCCAGGAAGCGGCATTTGCCTCCATTCTGCCGGCCAGCTCCTCCAGGAGCTCGACCACGAGATTACGGCCCTTTTCCAGCATCAAGGCATAGGAAATGTTGTTGATATCATCGGATGTGCAGGCAAAATGAACCCACTCCCTGATATGGGCCATGCCTGATTCCGAAAGCCTGTCCTTGATAAAATATTCTACCGCCTTGACATCATGGTTGGTTTGTTTTTCAATTTCCTTTACAATGCGGGCATCATCTTCGGAAAAATGTGCTGAAATCCGGTCAATGGCCTCCATGTCAACAGGTTTTTCTGACAGTTTCAAATCAGAAAGCAGAAATTTGAGCCACTCAATCTCGACAACCACCCGGTGCCGGATTAGACCGTATTCGCTGAATATGTCACGAAGAGGTCGTGTCAAGCCGGCGTACCGGCCATCCAGCGGGGATATCGTCATCAGCTGTGTCATCATAAACTTTTTTCCTTGCTGTGTCTTCACTTGATCCTGACCCCAATGAAACAAAACTATATCAGATACCTTGAGCTTTCGCAATGCACTGTTGTCCTGATTTTTATCAACCATAAAAATTAGTGGCTTGACAAGAACAGGCGGGTTAAAGTATTTTATTGTATTTTTACGGCTAAAAACGATTTACCATTGATTATTTTTCACGGCAGGAGCATTCATTCATGGCATTGACCAAAACCGTTATAGCGGAACGTATCCAGGACCGGCTCAACTTTTCGAGAACAGAAACCTATGACATCCTTGAAGAATTCCTGGAGATTATCAAATCCACCATTGAAAGCGGTGAAGATATCATGATCAGTGGATTTGGCAAATTCTGTGTCAACGAAAAAAGCGTCAGAAAAGGCAGGAACCCGGCCACCAATGAAGAAATGATTCTACCCGCCAGGCGGGTCGTAACATTCAAGTGCTCCGGCAGGCTCCGGGACATGATCAACAAGTAACCAATTCTCCTACATCATTGTTAAAAAATGTGTGAACCTTTCTCCAGAACGGCTCCCGGATGGCCGCGGTTTCAAACATGATCTCGTGAAATGCCCCGGCCACGGGATAGAACACACCGTTTCCAAGCAGTTTACAAAAGCGTTTCTGGGCATTGAAAGATACAACCCTGTCCTTTTGAGCGCCTGCGATCAGTACCGGTGTCCTGATGGCGGCGGCATATCCGGGCTGGTGAATATGCCGTATGGAGTCAAAGGCCGCATTCAGCCATCCCCATGTCACGCCTTGGATTGCCAGGTCCGGATTTTTTTCGATCTCCTGCTGCTGAATCAAGAAACCGTTCCTGTCATGGGTCAATCTATTTGACTTAAAACCAGTATTTTTAAAGGCACGAATCCGGCCTCCGGGAACAAAATTCTTATCCTGTCCGCCACGGCAGGCCTGCCGGGCAATTATAGAAAGCGGCAGTCGGATCATTTCAAAAAAGCGCAGGTCAATCAGGGGAGATACCAGGACGGCTTTGTCAACTGCATCCGGGTGAGCGTGCATGAACCTGAGGGCCACATGTCCTCCTGTTGAATGGCCCAGCATGTATACCGGCATGTCACGGGATGGCAGGACCCTGTAAAACAGGATTTCAAGATCTGATACATAATCATTGAACGATGCCACATAACCTTTTTTCCGGTCGTCTGTTTCACGGGAGGACAGGCCCTGTCCCCGCCAGTCCAGGGAGACTACCCGGTATCCGGCCCGGGTCAGGCAGGATGCTATGGTTTGATATTTTTCAATGAATTCGGCTCGGCCCTGAAGCAGAAGAACCAGGGCCACCGGATCTGCCGGCGCGCCGCGCGCAATTGCATAACGGATATCGAGATGGTCCGGAGTACTAAAATACCGGAAGTCAAACACCTCTATATTCCGATACTTCCGATATTAACCTGGTTACGGCCGTTTTCCTTGGCTCTGTACAGCGCCTTGTCCGCCATTTCCACCAGTTGCCCGGGAGTACCTGTGTCATCGGGCATCATGCTTGCCACGCCGAGACTCAAGGTGACATGGGAACACACGTTGGACGCTTCGTGGGCGATACACAGGAATTCAACAGCCTTCCGGGCCGATTCGGCAACTGCGCATGCCCCTTTTGTGTCTGTATCTGGCAGGATCATGGCAAATTCTTCTCCCCCGTAGCGGGCCACCAGGTCGGAAGCCCGGTGAACTGATTTCTGGATGGCCTGGGCCACCTGTATCAGGCAGTCATCCCCTGCCTGGTGACCATATGTATCATTGAAAAATTTAAAAAAATCAATATCCGACAATACGACGGATAACATTTTTTTCTCGCGGAAGGCCCTGCGCCATTCTGTTTCCAGATATTCATCAAACCTGCGTCGGTTGGGAATCTTGGTCAGACCATCCATGACAGCCAGCATCTGAAGTTTGTCATGGGCTTTTTTCAAGGCCTGTTCTGTCCTGACGATTTCGGAAATATCGATGGCAAAACCGTTAAAACCGTTCTTGCGGCCGTTGCCGTCCCTGGTGGTTTTGGCATAGCACAATGCCCATACAAATGTGTTGTCCTTGCGCTTGAGCCGGCACCGGAACCGGGTCAACTCCTCGGCCTCGTTGACACTGTTTTTGAATTCCTGGCCCCGTTCAGGGTCATAGAACATCTGCTCCCAGAACCTGGTTATATTTTCAGTGACCGCTTCCGAAGATTCATATCCGAGCATCCAGGCAAACTCGGGATTGGCCTGCTCGATCCGGCAGTCGGAATTGACATGAAAAATACCTATGGGGGCAAAACCCACCACGTCCTGGACATATTGCTGCTGAAGCTGAAGCTGCCTGCGGTCCCGAAGCCGGGAGGAAATATCCTTGCACAAAATAGCCACGCCGAGCCGGTCGCCTTTAGTGTTGACAATGGCGGTGTAATAAAGGTCACATGGAATTTTCTCCCCGGCGCTGCTGACGTACTCGACGGTCTTGAACTGTGTGCCCGAACAATGGGTCAACTCTCTTCTGGTAATCGGTACGAGCTCATAAAGGTACCTGCCCATGGTTTCATCTTCACAATACCCGAAAATATTGGTTGCCCCGGCATTCCAGGACAGTACCTGCAGGTCGCTGTTGGCTTCCACGTAAGCCAGTTTTGCCTGACCGATAAGGTTGCCCAGGGTCAGTATGCGGTCGAATAATTTTAAATCCATGTTTTTTGCTTAATCGTTCTTGATTTACGGCCGA
>CAYNHL010000139.1:0-9125 GCA_964397015.1 uncultured Desulfobacterales bacterium
TTGTCCTGCTTGTCCTGCTTGTCCTGCTTGTCCTGCTTGTCCTGCTTGTCCTGCTGTTGCTGCTGCTGTTCTTTTACCTTTTTGACAAACTCCAGGTTCTCGCGGGCCAGATGATCATCCGGATATTGAGCCAGAACGGACTCATAACCATCGATGGCTTCTGACAGTTCTCCAAGCCTGTAATGTGTGTTGGCCATATTATACATGGATTTATGCCTGAGCTCGTCATCCGATTTTTTCATGGCCTCTTTGAAATGTGTCAGCGCCAGCTCATAGGACTTGTTTTTATAGGCGGCAGTACCCAGGTTGTAATAATGCACCGGGTTGTCAGGGTCTTCGAGCTGGGCATTGACAAACTGATCCAGCGCCTCTCCAAACTGCTGTTCCTGATAGGCATCGATGCCTTTTTTAACTTTTGTGAAAACAAATGCATGCCCCGGGCCTGGACGTAAAACAAGTACCAGGCAGACCAAAGCAAAAAACCAGCGATGTCTGTGACCCGGTCCTGCGTTTGTCATTCCAAGTTCGATGAGCAGCAGCAGCACCGAAGGGAACAAAAACCACTGGAACCGGTTTTCCCATATCTTCTTTTGTGATGTCTGCAATGTCGTTTCTTCCATGCCTGACCTGATATCCCTGAAAATACGCTCAAAATCCATATCTCCCGCTGTTGAACGCTCATATCTCCCCCCGGTCAGGCGGGCTATGTTTTCAAGCATCCTGCCGTCCAGTGCGGACATGACTATATTGTTCGAGGCATCTTTTATAAAACCGCCTTCCGGATCCGGTACGGGCGCCCCCTGCTCACTTCCAACCCCGATGGAAAAAATTTTCACACCCTGCTTTGCAGCTTTTTCTGCCATTTTTTCCGGATCAGATACAGTGTCTTCTCCGTCGGTAATCAAAATAATGGCCTTTTGCGTATCTGTATCCTGTTCAAATGCGTTCAGACAGGTATCCATGGCCGCAGACAGGTTTGTGCCGCCTACCGGAAGAAAATCGGGTGTAAGCGCCCGCAGGAAAAGATGGAAGGCATCGTGATCCAGAGTCAGGGGGCATTGCATTATGGCCTGGCCGGAAAACGCCACCAGCCCGGCCCGGTCTGATTCAAGCCGGTTGAGCAGGTCCACGATCTCCCGCTTTGCCCGCTCCAGGCGTGACGGGCTGATATCAGTTGCCAGCATGCTTTTGGAGCAATCCAGTGCCACCATGATATCCACCCCTTTCTGGCGCACCGTGACCCATTTGTAACCTGCCTGAGGTCCTGACAGTGCTACTGTACCAAGCACCAGGGCCACTGTGTACAGCACGGCCCTGATCCATCGTTTTTTATGAGACAGACCAGGGATTATGACAGGGATCATGGATTTGCCGGCATAGGCATCGATGATTTTCTTCCGTGTCCGCTGGCCATATACAAGTATCCCGGCCGCCAGGACCGCACCCCATAAAAAAAACAGGTATTCAGGATTGCTGAACTGTATCATGGTCAAGGTACCTGTATCAGTCTTGTATTTGACAGCAGGATATACAAAAACATAAGCAGCATCCCGGGTATGACGAACCATGGGTACAGCTCCTTGTATTCCACCCATTCATCCATCTCGACCTTAGTTGTTTCGAGCCTGTCAATCATGCCGTATATCTGCTTGAGCCCCTCGGTGTCGTCTGCCTTGAAAAACCTGCCCGAAGTTTTTTGTGCAATGGTTTCAAGGGCTTTTAAGTCCACTTCCACCTTCCGGTAGACATACTGATCACCAAATACGCCCTTGACACGGTAAGGGGCCTGCCCGCTGGTTCCTACCGCTATGGTGTAAATTTTCACGTTCCTGCGGCCGGCAATATCCGCGGCCGCTTCCCATGAAATTTCACCGGCATTGCTTTTACCGTCCGTCAATAAAATAATGATATTGGACCGGCTTTCAATATCTTCCAGGCGCTTGAGTGAAATGCCGATGGCATCTCCGATGGCAGTGGCCGGTCCGGCCATGCCGATGGTCAGCCGGTCGAGCACATAGGATATGGTGTTATAATCCTGTGTCAGTGGAATTTGTGTAAACGCGTTTGATCCAAATACCACCATTCCTATACGGTCACCCGATCTTTTTGTGATAAATTCCGACACAACTCCCTTGACGGCTTCGAGCCGGTCAACGACTTTGCCCTCCCTTTCGAAATCAAGGGCGCTCATGCTGTTGGACAGGTCAAGGGCAAGGACTATGTTGATGCCCTCGGTCATGACATTGACGTTCCTGTTGCCCAGCTGGGGCCTTGCAAGGGCTGTCACCATGAGAACCACGGCCAGCAGTTTCATCAATAAAAGCAATCGTGTCAACAAAACAGGGGTAAAAAAAGAATTTCCTGAAGATTCCGGAAGTCCGGATACATTGATACAAATGGGCTTGAGGGTTTTATGCCGGTAGACCGGGATGATGGCAAGCAGCAGCAGGCAACAAAAAAACAGAGGCGAAGCAAACCTAAACATGGCTTGAATCTCCTTTTGGCAGGGTTTCCCATATAATGGAAACAACCTGCCTGGCCTTTTTGAGATCAGCCTGCACCATGTCCTGCGCCGGCCTGTGACCGGCGTACTTGACATGGTCAGATGCCTTCATCAGGTCAATCAACCTCTGCCGCAGCTGATGGTCCAGCGTACAGCCCGCCAGCACCCTGTTCAATTCCTGGGTAGTCATCTCAAGAGCCCTTATTTCCAGGGCACGGCCGATGAACCTTTTCAACACGGCCGTTATAGCAAAATAAAACTCGCGCAAATCTGAAAACGGCATGTCCGCCAGCCGGTCCAGGGCCTCTATTGCCTGTTCAAGCGGCGGCGGCGGGGGGGGTAACATCAGGCGATGACCGGATGAGGGAGATTTTCGCCCTGCAAACCGCCTCAGCAGCCAGAACAGCAGACATCCCAGGATCAACACTCCCAGAAACACCAGGCCGGCCTTTATCAACAGCGGATCGATCCCTGTCTGCACAGGTGCCTGTATATCATGGATATCTTCCATTTACCGGTATCGCAGCTCCCTGTATTTGAAATAACGGGTCAGGGCATCGGAAACCGTGTCCCGGGTGCCTATCTGTACCATATCAGACCTGGCTTTTGAAAAAGTGGCGACAGCGGCCGCAGTCCAGGTGTTTTTTTGTGTTTCATACCAGTTGCGCACCTTTTTGTCAGATGCATCCACCATAATGGTCCGTCCGGTTTCAAAATCACATAATGTCACTATACCCCTGCCGGGCAGCTGTGTGTCGGCAGTATCCGAAACCAGTACTCCGATTATTTCGTGCCTTGCCTTCAGACGTTTCAAAGATTGTTCATATGGATCCGATATAAAATCAGACACTACAAACACCAGTGCCTTTTTTACGGCAACTTTGGAAAGATAATCAAACCCGGCCGACAGACAGGTCTTGCCGCCGCCGGGCGAAAAGGTAAATATTTCCCTTATAAGCCGCCACACATGGGCAGATCCCTTTTTCGGCGGTATATACTTTTCAACATGGTCGGTAAAGAACAATGCCCCTACCTTGTCATTGTTTCTGACCGCATTGAATGCCAGCACCGAAGCGATCTCCGCAACTTTTTCAAGTTTCCGGCCGTGAAACGTACCGAAGTTCAATGACCGGCTCATGTCGACCATGAGCATTACTATGCGCTCCCTTTCCTCCCTGTACAATTTCACAAAAGGCCTTCCCAGCCGGGCCGACACCTTCCAGTCAATGGTCTTGACATCGTCTCCCGGGCTGTATTCTCGGACCTCCTCGAACTCAATACCCGTTCCCCTGAATACCGAACGGTACTGTCCGGCCATCATGGTATTGACAGCACGGCTGGATTTAATGTGTATACGTTTGATTTTTTTAATTATATGTGCTGGAATCATAATTTGATTCAGGGAACCTCGACAGCGTCAAAAACCTGTTTGATCACATCGTCTGTTTTCATGTCTTCGGCTTCTGCCTCAAAGGACAGGATGATACGGTGTCTTAAAACATCGGGCGCAACGGTCTTGATATCCTGCGGTGTGACATAGGCCCTGCCGGACAGAAAAGCCCTGGCTTTTGCAGCCCTTGCCAGAAAAATCGTGGCCCTTGGAGAGGCACCGTATTCTATATAATCCGCTATGTCCAGCCCGAAGGGCCTTGGATCACGGGTGGCCGACACCAGGTCCACGATATAGGATTTGAGCTTGTCATCCATATATATCTGGTCCACAAGGCCGGACAAACGGGCAAGATCTTTTGGTGTGACTACCGGATGAACCGGTTCGGCGCGGCTGAAACTGTTTTTCTGCAGAATCTCCAGTTCCTGGCCTTTGTCCGGGTAGTCGATCATGACCTTTAACATGAACCGGTCCACCTGGGCTTCAGGAAGGGGATAGGTACCTTCGTGCTCGATGGGATTCTGGGTTGCCAGTACCAGGAAAGGGTCAGGCAGTAAAAAGGTTGTCTCCCCAATAGTGATCTGTTTTTCCTGCATGGCCTCCAGAAGTGCTGACTGAACCTTGGAGGGGGCCCGGTTGATCTCATCGGCCAGGATGATATTGTTGAACAGCGGTCCCTTCCGGGTCACGAACTCCCCGGTTTTGGGCCGGTAAATCTCGGTTCCCATGAGATCTGCAGGAAGAAGGTCGGGGGTGAACTGTATCCGCTTGAAATCAAGTTGTACAGCTGCGGCCAGCGCCTTTACAGCACTGGTTTTTGCAAGGCCCGGAACCCCTTCTATCAGGATATGACCTGTGCACAGCAACCCGGTCAACAGGCTGTCCACAAGCTGTTCCTGGCCTACAAGCGTTTTTCTTATCTCGTTTCTGATACTTGAAATCAGTACATGGGTTTCTTCGATTGCCTGTTTGACCTGTTCCATAATTACCATCCGAAAGTTGATTTACCAGCGCTTCTGACTCACCTGTCAAATATGATAGGGTAATATAGATACAGGGAAAAATGGTGTCAAGTTACCGTTTGGTCATGAAAACATTGAAAAAATGAAAGGAGAGATCAGGATTGGATCAGCTGATCACTGTAGAGCGATGCCGTGATTTTTACAAGCTTGAGAATATGCTGCCTGGGAAGGTCCTGGTTCTTTTTGGGATGATTTTTAAAAGTCATTAAAATTCCTGTTATGGCTGCGATAAAGGAATGGGAATACAATCTGGCGGCTGACTTGTCGACCCCGTAACGTTCTAGAAGATGGGCAAAAAGATCGAAAAAGTTCTTGGTCACGGAACCGAATTTTCCAATCACCGGTTTTTTCAGATCATTTTTCATCATCAAATAAGCCATCATTTGAAACGTGGATTCATTTTCCAGAAGGTGGGTGACAAATTTTATGCCGAATTCTTCGATTGTGGCGGGTTTTTCTTTTTTTGCCATCTGCTCGAACTCTTTGCTCACCTGGGAGATATCCTGTAAAAAAGCCTCGTTGAACAAATCTTTCTGGCTTGGAAAATACCGGTACAGCGTGGCAGGAGACACGCCGGCCTCGTCGGCTACATCCCGCATCCCGACTTCATAAAAAGGCTTTCTGGCAAAAAGGTTCAATGCAGATTGAACCACGATCTGTTTTCTGGCCTGTTTTTCTTTTTCCTTCAACTCCGCAAATTTGGACACCACCGCAGATTCCTGCCTTTCATTCTAATGACCGTTGTTTTAAATGAAAAACACTTATCACCTGCCGTGACTCCTGACAAGACAAAAAAATCCTGCTTTAAAAATTTATTATTCCCCTGTCTTGAAAGTCGCAACAATCTCATTGAGGGTTTGGGCCATATTTTTCATGTCATCGGCACTGGACATCACCTGGTCTGAATTGGTTTTTATCTTTACCGTCGCTTCCTTCACTCCCTCGATATCTTCATTGATACCCTGTGCGGCCCGGGATCCCTGGCTTACGTTTTCATTGGCATCCTGGATGCCGGATGACAGGCCGGAAATATTGTCGGCGATTTCCTTTGTCACTGTGGACTGCTCAGTGACGGCAGCAGCTATAGTGGACACGATATCGTTAACATCTGAAATAACACCCGACACCTCTTTAATGGCGGTCACCGTGGTATCGGTATTGGCCTGGACGCTGTCGATCTGTTCCCTGATATGTCCCGTGGCAGCTACGGTCTGGTTGGCCAGTTCCTTGATCTCATTGGCCACGACCGCAAATCCCTTGCCGGCCTCTCCCGCCCTTGCCGCCTCGATGGTGGCATTCAACGCCAGCAGGTTGGTCTGGTCTGAAATCTCCGCAATTGTATCCGTGACCTTTCCAATGGACCTTGCTGCTTCTGTCAGGGCGGTCATGGTCTTTTCAGCCTCTGATGTCTTGGTGGCCGCACTGTTTGAAATATCCCTGGCTTTTTCTGCATTCTGGGCGATTTCATTTATGGTGGCATTCATTTCTTCGGCTGCGGAAGCGACCATTCCGGCATTGGTGCTGGACTCTTCCATGGCGGCAGCCACTGCGGTCAAATTGCTGCTCATATCCTGGGCCGCCTCTGCCACCTTCCCTGCCCGGTCAGATGTATCTGCCGATCCTTGAGCCATCTGGGTGGCAATATCAACCAGATCCGAGGATGAGTGATCAATTTGCCGGGCACTTTTAGCAAGCTGTTGAATTATATTCACCAGCTTTTCTAAAAACCGGTTGTAATAGGTTCCAAGTTTACCCAGTTCATCATTGGAATCAATGGCGATACGCTTGGTCAGATCCCCCTCTCCCTGGGCTATGTCCCTGAAGCTGTCAATCATTGAATTCAGGGAACGGCCGATGCCGAATACAATAACCAGGCAAAGCGCCACGATAACGGCAAAAATGACACCTGAAACCAGTATCATGTTCCTTATCATGCTTTTTACGCCGGCATCTATATCTTTGGCCATTGCCGCTGTCTGAGTGTCGATATTGTCTATGTACACGCCTGTGCCAATCCAGTATTCTGTTCCGGGTATCATCTGGGCATAACTTATTTTAGGCGCCTGCCCGACTCCCTTTTTATCCCACATGTAGGACACAAACCCGCCGCCATCAGATGCCTGCCTGTCAAGCTCGACAATAAGTTTCACGCCATTGGGATCCACGGCTCCTTTCATGTCTTTACCGTGCAGGTCCGGGTTTATATGTGAAATATTGGTGGTCCCCCGGTTCACGAAAAAATAGCCGGACTTGTCTTCTTCAAAAACAATACCGGACAGCTGTTTTCTGATAATCTCGACCTGTTTTTCTTGATCATCTATCCCGGCCAGGGCATTGGAAAGCGTCTTTGCCAATGCATGTGTCGCCACCATTATTTTTTCCTTCTGGGCCTCATGCATGATACCTGCTGTATCATCAATTGCAGCCTTCTTGACCTTTTGGGCACTGCTGTATGCAAACCAGATCATGATCAAGAACAATGCAAGAATGGAACAAATGATAAGATACATCCTGCCTTTGATGGATAACCGCTTGAGCATTTTTTTCTCCTGTTTTATTTTATCTGGATTGATGAAACCGGACCCTGCCGGACACTGATCGCTGAAAAACAGCACCGCCATTATGTTCTATTGTGCCATTCTTTTTTCAAAAATCAAGTCATTTTCCAAAAACAGGGCACGATATCACCGGAAAACGGCCGCGGTAGCTTTATGCAGCAGAGGCAACAAAACTCCACCTGCCAAATTCTTACATGCAATTGCCCTGTTGTCACTGGTTTTGAATATTGACGTAAGGCATTTTTATCTGGTATAAAAAGACCATAGAGAATTCAACAATTGTTTTTTTTAAGGATATAATGGCCGGCATGGATACTTTTTTAAAAAGGGATGTATTTGATTTTGAAATAGGCTATTTGACCAAAAGTCCCTGCCTGAACTGTGAAAACAGGCATCAGCTTCCCCGCTGCCACTCCCGGTGCCCTGTTTTGGACCAGATCCAGACACTGCTTGCCAGGGGCATTTCTTCCCAGTCCTCTTCGTGGGAAACCTGAGACCAAAGCGTTAAATTCCGTCTGTCGTGAAAAGTGTGCCAGCCGGTTACCGTCCGGTGCTACGGCCTGTACTTGGCAATCTGGCGGGACAGGGCCACAAGGTGCCCATCTGCATCCCACAACTCTCCGTCTTCCTCGACCAGACCGCAACTGATGAACCTGGTCCTGAAAATACCCTTGAGCGTTCCTGTTTCCGGTATTTTTCTTATATTGACAGAAAATTCAATGGTCGGGACCCAGGTATGCATCCCCTGGGTAGCCCATACACAGGGCGGAAACGTATCGGCAAAAAGCAAGACCGCCGGGATATCAAGAGGCCGTGGGGACCGGAATGTCACATATCCTTTATGTTCCGACCGCCCGGCCGGCCGGCCTGTGATCCAGCCGGCATATTCCGGGTCCAGCCGGAGGTCGATGTGATCAAAAAGGGTATATTCCGGCATAACCGGAATCTGAATACACCTGTCAATGTCGGCAACGACAGGGGGACCGGTTTCATACATTGGAACGTTATCATCGTTTGCCCTTGAAGAAAAAGTGCCGAACGCCCTTATTTTTTCATCATTTCCCTGAATCAGGCGGGCCTGCATCCATAAAAAATTGCCTGATTCAAAAACAGGCTCCACATGGATCATGGCGGGACCGCTGCTGCATCGCGAGATATAATGGGCCGTGATGATGGGTGTGGCCCTGCGGCTGGTACACCGCAGCATGGCGCTGGCCATGACAGCCATGATATAACCGCCGTTGGGAGCGAAGCTGATAGACCAGTTATCCGTGATGTCAATGGAAAACGTCCCCTTATCCTCCTGAGTCATGGATAAATCCAGATCCAGTACATGCTGGCTGTTATCTGTCATTTTTGTTGCCTTTTGTAATGTTCGTTTTATTTCATGCCGGGTGTCCATCCCTGGAACAACAGGAGCATTAAAAACCATAATGCCGGATATGTCGAGGATTTTTAAAAAAAACAGGAGTCCTGCCAAAACTGTTTTTTCTTTATATTGACAAAACAACATTGAAATGGTTGTTATGTTTAATGAATAAACGGGGTCAGGATTGCATTATTGCGTTTTTGACCTTTGACAGGAAACATTTTTGAAAAAAACACAATAAAACAAGCCTGACCCCGGGCATCATCGTTGAAGCCCGAAAGTT
>CAYNHL010000140.1:0-8880 GCA_964397015.1 uncultured Desulfobacterales bacterium
AGCGCTAAGGCTATGAATATACAGAAAATAATGATCTTATTCTTATTTTTGACTCTTGCGTTTCTATCATGCGACACGCAGGTTGAAACCGAAAAAAATACGGATGATCTGGTCATTTCAGGTACGATTCCCGACCATGACACCAAAGACGTGCCTGCTGCCGAAACAGCCGATGTGAAAACTAAACCGAAAGCCGAGCCTGAAGCAGCACCTGTTGATCCTGCGCCTGCTCCTGCCGAAGAAGAGGTCGATGTAATACAAACTGAAGAAATGAACCGGCAGCTTCAAGCGGAACGGTACGATGCCACAGGCAAGATCGATCCTTTTTCTCCCTTGATACGAGCCGAGGCCGAAACTGAAAAAGGCAAGCCGGTAAAACCCGACAGGATACTGACCCCTTTGGAGAAACTGGATCTGAGCCAGATGCGCCTGACCGCCGTTATTTCCAATATGTCCAAAAAACTTGCCCTGGTTGAAGAGTCCAGCGGCAAAGGATACATGGTGGACATCGGTACCTATATCGGCCGGAACGGCGGCAAAGTCCACAAGATTGAAAACGACAGCATCATAATAAAGGAAACGACTGAAAATTTTAAAGGTGAGCTTACAGAGCAATACCATGAAATGAAACTTCACAAACAGGAAAACGGGGACTAATATGGCTCATTTGCAATTGAAAAAATGGTTTGGGCAAGCACGGGTTTTAGCTGCATTGATTGTGTTTGCGTTTGTTTTCGGATGCGTTTCCACATCCAGTGATCCGGTAGTAACATCTCCTGCAGAAAGCAGTTCACAGACCGGTCAGGAGCCTGCCGAATCATCGGATGGCCGGATTATTGAATCGGTTAAGATTTTTGAGAACAATGACACCATTGACGTGGATGTCCGGGGCAACAGGAAACTGGTCTATACTTCCATCAAGCAATCATTCCCCTTTGGCATTGGTATATATTTTCCCGAAACCCGTTTTGATGAAAATCTATCCATAGATACATCAGGCATCGAGGATATTAAAGACATCAAGATTTCCTATGCCGACGAAGAACAGACAACGTCCAAAATAGAAATAATTCTTGCCAGGGATCTTGATTATACGGTTGAAGACACTGAATCCAGCCTTATGTTCCAGGTTCAAAAACAAATTGTAACCAGGGACACTCCGAAAATTGCTGCATCATCCAAAGCCCCGGATTCTTCAAGTGACACACAATCGGGTAACATGCTCAATGAACAGACTTCCGAACCCCTTATCATTCCGGATACAACTGCAACACTCAACGATATAGAATTTACGACCACACAGAACGGATCCGATATCCATATTGTCACATCCCATCCCATCCGTTATTCCATTACACAGGACAACGCCAGGAAAAATCAGCTTTTTTTAAACCTTGAAAAAACCGTCATACCCGAATATCACCAGAGGCCGATCATCACCACCTATTTCAAATCCGCTGTCGAGAGGATTCTGCCGATAGCCCGGAATTCAGCAGATGGTGATGCAATGATCAAAATTGAGTTGCGGGACCAGGTACCTTACCACATAGTACAGAACCGTGACGGAATTTTCATGACCTTTGATGCCACATCAACCCAACCACCGGTGTTTGCTAAAGCCAAAAAAACATTGGTTGAAGGTGAAACCACCGAGATACAGGGATCGGATGAAGGCAATGCCGGCACAGCTTCTGAAAACGAAAAATCTGAAGCTGAACAACTGGCCGACCAGGTATTCGGAGCGCCAAAACAGTATACCGGGGAAAAAATCCGCCTTGATTTTTTTGAAACAGATATCAAAAATGTCTTTAGAATATTGAGAAGCGTCAGCGGAAAGAACTTTGCCATTGACAAGGATGTTACCGGAAAAGTCACCATGACCCTTGATGATCCAGTCCCCTGGGACCAGGTGCTGGACCTGGTTTTGAAGATGAACGATCTTGGTAAAATTGAAGAGGGCAATGTCATCCGCATCGCCACTTCCGCGACCCTGGCAAAGGAGTCAAGCCACAAACAGGAACTTCTTCTGGCCAAACAAAAGGAACTTGCCCAGCAAAAAGAGCTTGAACCGCTTGTGACTGAATATATTCCCATCAATTACTCAGATGCGGAAAGTGAAATTCAACCTCATATCACAAAGATTCTTACCGAAGAACGCGGTATCCTGAGCGTGGACAAGCGCAACAACATGCTGATCATGACCGACACAAAAGAGAAAATCAGGCAGGCCAAACAGATGATAAAGCGCCTGGACAAGGTGACACCCCAGATCATGATTGAAGCAAAAGTGGTGGAAGTATCCGATGACTTCAGCCGTAAACTCGGGGTGGGCCTCAGTTTGCGAAGAGGACAGACCCCCCTGCTCAACAACAAGCCCGATTTTACGGTCGCGCTGAACGCGGAACCTGGTGAAGAAGCGGCCTGGAACTTTGGATCATTCAATCTTAACAGGATCCTTGGCTCAACTGTCAGCTGGCTTAACGCGGAAATATCTGCAGCTGAAATCAAGGGTGATTTAAAAATTGTATCATCACCCCGGATTCTGACCATTGACAACAAGAAAGCCATGATCAAGCAGGGCCTTGAAATTCCCTATGTCCTCGAAGTGGTCGAGGATGGCACCGTCACCAGAACCGTCCAGTTCAAGAATGTCGACCTGCTGCTCGAAGTCACTCCTCATGTCACCCCTGATGAACGGATCTCAATGTCCCTGCACCTGACCAAAAACGACATCGATTCAATTGTTCAAGGTGTGCCGTCTATATCCACCAATGAGGCGGAAACCGAGCTTCTGATCAACAACAACGATACCATTATCATCGGCGGCATTGTCAAAAAGAGTATTACGACAAGGGATTCCGGCACACCCTATCTCATGGATGTACCGGTTCTCGGCAGGCTGTTTAAAACAGAATCTGTCAGTGACAAACGCAATGAGCTTTTAATCTTTATCACACCCAAAATTGTCCAGCTCGAGCAGCGCCAGAAGCTGGCACAGGATTAACAGACAAAAGCACACCAATATGGCCGGGGGCCGGATAGATTTTACTCTATCCGGCTCAACCGGTCCTGTGCCTCTTTTCTCAGCATCGATCTTTCCGGGGCCAGCTGTATGACAGCCTGCCATTCCTGCCGTGCCTTGCCATAATCCCTTAACGCCTCATACACCTTTGCCAGATCTGAGTGGAAAATTGCGGCCTCGGGATATCTTTCACTGCATTTTTGAAGATGCCGCCGGGCTGCTTCATACTGCAGCAGTTCCATGTACACGGCCACAAGTCCGTGTGACCCTACTCCGAAGCAGGGATTGATATCAAGGGCTTTTAGAAAATACTGTTTGGCCCTGCTGTATTCTTTTCTTTCAAACCAGATCCATCCCAGGTTGGCAAGTGGGTTTTCAGGTGTGGCATACAATAAATTATTCGACAGTTCCTCAAAGTGCTTGATGGCAAGGTCATATTTTTCCTGTTTCATCAATGCCACTCCAAGGTGGTTTTTAGCCACGAGAAATTCCGGATTGATCTTCAGCGCCCTTTCAAAATGATTCTGGGCCTGTTTGTACCGATCATTGGCCAGGTATACCATTCCCAGGCTGTTCTGAAGCGATTCGTCATTGGGGTATACTTTCTGGGCACTCAAGAATTTTTCCAGCGCCTGGGAATAATTGCCTGATGCGTACAGACTTTCACCCAGGCGCTGTTCAGCACGTGCAAATTCCAGCTTCTGGCGGGAAGTCATCCTGTCGCCATTGCTGCCGCCTGTCGCACAGGCCGCAGCAATGGCACACAGGCAAATAAATACCAGTATTTGTTTTGATGTTCTCATTCAATCCCCTGGTCAATAACCAATTTTCATTAATTTTACATTCTCTTTGTACAAATTGTCCAAAGCAGCCCTGTCCGGTTGTTCCATGCTCAAAAAAAGCTTTTCCCGGGCCTTGAAAAAATACAGCCCCTCGATGGTGTAAACCTCTCCGTCGTCCGATTTAAATGACGGGTTCTCCCATATGGAATACCCAAGCCGTGAAAAAATTTTCTGGGCCACATCATAAATGGCTTCGGCAGGTGTTATAGATAAAATCTCAAATTCTTTTTTCCTGACCTCCTCGAGAGCGAATCCATAAACATCCCCGAAATTGATAAGCAGGTCCGGCCTGGCCGGGCTGCGTACAATACGGCCGAAAGTTGCGGTAAGCTTGATATCATTGAGCTTGAACGGAATTTCGGCATTGGGGATGTATTCATATCTTGAGTAGGACAGCAGCTGTTTTACCACAAACGCGTTGTCAAAATGCGCATTTTTAACCAGGCCGGTGACAGTGACCTGATCATCATCCTGCTGAGATAAAATCAACTGTGTTTCCTTTATGAGCTCGCTTGTCCTGACCACCTTGAGATTGTTCCAGTAGGATTTCATGCTCTTGAGCAGCTCGTCTTCAATTTTCCCTTCAGAAACCAGGACCATTTTTTTCCCGTCTTTTGTTTCAATCAGTGGAAATGCCTCAAGGTCAAGGACCTGGGTGGACTGGTCCTGACGCGGGAAATACATTTTTCCCGTGTGCTTCAATGTCCCCCCGATCAGGGAGGCATACCGGTTCAGCTGCACCAGTTTCTGTGAATCAATTGTCGTGATACGGGGGGAGGAAACCGTACGTTCTTTTTCCCCGTCATCCTTTATATCTGCCTCATTTGAGCCTTCAGTCTCAGCGGACGAATCCGGCGGTGATGTGTCGAACAGGGCCCGAAACCATGGCTGGGAAGCTATGGCCGGATCAGGCAGGTGAATATAGGATCCGGTATAGATCAGGTTGATATTTTTAATTTCCGGGTTTGCCAGCTTAAATGCTTCAATCCCTTCCGGTGTTATAATTCCCGCCTCATCTAGAAACTGCCTGTCAATCAGTTCAGATACCGTATCACCTTCTTTTACCTGATATTTGTCAACGAAAGGCTCTATGTCCATGGTATCAGGCATGGTAGCATATTCTATCACTGGTATGTCCAGTATGCCGGGCCGTGTCTGGCTGAACTGGGCCTTATTGACCATTTTCAACGGAATCATGATATTCTGGCCTGGTCTTATAGTATCTATATTGCTGATATTCTCGTTCAGCTGCTTGAAAATTTCCAAAAAATGGGGGAAATCACTTTCTGAAATCTCTCCTTTTTTCCTGAAAATCTTATACAGCCAGTCATCTTTTTTAACGACGTACGGCTCGCAAATCACTTCCCCGTCCTCGTAATTAAAAACCGTATAGCGCTTTATGGATGTTTTGATTCCTTTGCTCGACGATACATCCTTGCCGGTCGCCGCACCAGACCCGGCAAAAAAGAGCAGTATGGTAACTATCGTGAGTAAGCTTGGGGATTTAATCATTGATTTTTTTCAAATTCAATCGCTTGGCTATCTGGTCAGATATATCACGGGCAAACCGGGCCAGAGCTTCCTTGTCAAGGTGGCTGCCGTCTGACGGGGATGCCGTGCCGGGATCGCCTGGTGTAACCAGAACGGGTTTGTTCACATGATCCATATCCGGTGTAATCTGGTATGCCGATGGCAGCTGATTGTCAAAATACATATTCTGGAATTCCGAGAATTTAATGGCGTGGGCTGTAGAGTCTACCACTGCAGTTTCCGACGGGTCCACAATTTTGTTCCTGACTGCTGTCATGAGCCCGGCCAGGCTCTCTCCGCCCTGGGTGCAGGCAATATGTCCGTTACGGTTGGCTGCCAGCTGACAATCCATAATATCCTGTTCCGTTACCCGGCATACAAATATCCGCTGTTCACCCGCCAGGGAGTCGTACTGTTCAGCCAGTTCAACCACACGGGGCATTGAAACCGGGTTGCCTATCATGGCGGCCTGGGCAACGCTGGGCTTTACATGGACAGGTTCAAACTGTCTGAGGGCCGGATCTTTTTCCCTGTAATACCTGTAAACCGGGTCGGCATGCGCAGACTGGACCCCGACTATTTTTGGAAGGACATCTATGATCCCGGCTGAATAAAACTTTATAAATCCATTCATAATTGCCGAAATATTGCCGGCATTACCAATTGGAACCACCACAGCAAGTTTTGAAAGCTGCCAGTCCATATCCTGGGCTATTTCATAAGAAAAAGATTCCTGGCCGAGAATCCGCCAGGCATTTTTTGAATTCAACAGGGCCACGGTATAGTTTTCCGACAGATGTTCTACAACTTTCATACAGTCATCAAATACCCCGGGAATTTCAAACACGGTGGCTCCGCTGCCCAGGGGCTGGGACAGCTGCTGGGCAGTAACTTTTTTATGGGGCAGCAGCACAGCTGATTTGATCATGGGGTAAAGATAGGCTGCATATAAGGCGGCCGCGGCGGATGTATCCCCGGTTGAAGCACAGACAGCCATGACATCTGAAACAATATCCCGGTCAATGAGATACTTGAGGCAGGAAAAGGCACTGGCCATCCCCCGGTCCTTGAATGAGGCACTGGGGTTCTGCCCGTCATTTTTGAAGAAAAACCTCACTCCGGCCTTTTCCTGGAGGTGGGCATTGGCCTCTATCATGGGTGTGTGGCCTTCGCCCAGATATACTACTGAAGTCAGTGGTATGATGGAACCGATAAATTCATGGTACCTGTATATGCCATTCAATGCAGGCATTTTCAACATTTTACGGTAATCGAAAATGCGCTGCCAGGTTTGGCCGGAAACCTGGTGGAAAATATCCATCGTGTCATTTTCTATCATCAATACCTGTCTGCATTCCGGACACACATACAAAAGCGTCTCGATCGGATGCACGGCCCGGCATCCAAGACACCTGTAGACAAGACGGCCCCGGGGCTCAGGAATAATCAGGGATCTGATATCTTCTGGAAACAAATCAGGATTCATGATGGATAAATTTCTGTCCCCCCATATACGGCACAAGTGCATCCGGTATTTTAACGGATCCGTCAGCCTGCTGGCAGTTTTCAAGAATCGCGGCAACCGTCCTGCCCACGGCGAGTCCTGAGCCATTGAGCGTGTGTACAAAACGCGATTTTTTGAAACCCTGCCCCTTAAATTTGATATTGGCCCGGCGTGCCTGGAATTCTTCGCAATTGCTGCATGAAGAAATTTCCCTGTACTTGTTCTGCCCGGGCATCCATACCTCGATGTCATATGTTTTGCTGGCGGCAAACCCCATGTCGCCGGTGCAAAGGGTGATAACCTGATATGGAAGCTCGAGGCGCTGCAGTATGGCCTGTGCATTTGCCAGCAACGATTCAAGCTCGTCATAGGAGGTATCGGGAGTGGTGTATTTGACCAGTTCGACCTTGTTGAACTGGTGCTGCCGGATCAGGCCGCGGGTGTCCCTCCCGTAGGAACCGGCCTCTGACCTGAAGCAGGGTGTGTATGCCGTGAATTTGACCGGCAGGTCCTTTTCATCCAGGATCTCGCCTGCATAAATATTGGCCATGGGCACTTCGGATGTGGGAATCAGGTAGTAATCCCACCCCTCTATTTTAAACAGATCTTCTTCGAACTTGGGCAGCTGACCTGTACCGGTCAGGCTTTCCCGGTTGACGATAAACGGCGGAAGGGTTTCTGTATAGCCGTGTTCCGAGATATGAATATCCAGCATAAAATTAATCAAAGCTCTTTCAAGCCTGGCTCCGCCGGCAAAATACAATGGAAATCTTGCCCCTGTAATTTTTGCGGCACGTGTAAAATCCAGGATACCCAGGTCCTCGCCGATCTCCCAGTGAGCCTTTATTGAAAAATCGAATTCAGGTGGCTTTCCAACGGTTTTCTCGAGCCGGTTTTCAGTCTCATCTTTTCCCACAGGCACGTCCGGATGGGGCAGATTTGGAATGGAGGCCATAAAACGGTCGATCTCGTCTTGAACCACTGACAATTCTTTTTCGAGCTTTTTTATGGATTCAGAGACTGTCCGCATGGCCTCGATGGGTTCAGCTGCATCTTCCCCGGCCTTTTTTTTCTCTGCAATCGCCCCTGAAGCGACATTTCTTTCGTGCCTGAGGGCCTCGGCCTTAACGAGCAATTCTCTTCGTCTGGTTTCAGCATTTTCAAAAGCCTTGAAATCAAGCTGTCCGCCACGCGTGCGGACGGCTGCCTCCACCTCGTGCAAATGATCCCTTATATATTTAATGTCCAGCATCTTTTCCCTTGTCTTTATTCTTGAATAATCCTGTTCCAGGTAGTATTCCTGTCTCACCAATTGTAAACTGATAACATGAGACTTGGCAACAGTCAATGCTTATTGCAGGTTGACAATTTTCAACTAGTGCATAATATGTGCTATTATCATTATTTTTACTAAAAGGGATATGTAATTATGGATGATTTGAAAAACAGTAAAAAAAATCTGCTTGCCCAGATTGATCAGCGCCTTGACATCCTTTCCGAAGAAGACATGATACATAAGTATAACACCATTGAGCGCAGACTCTTTGAATTTGCCAACTTTATGGAAGCCCAGCTGGCCTTTTTATTCACTCCATTTGAAGGAAACATCCGGCATGTTGATTCTGAAAGCATAATAAAAAAAGCGCTGCAGATTGAAAAACAGGTGGTTCTGCCAGTCTTTACCGATGCGAAAAATACCATCAGCCTGTATAAAATTTCCAGTTACGCAAATGACCTGATTGTAAACAGCCAGGGCAGGCTGGAGCCGGACATTGAAAAATGCAAAAAAATAAATATCGATGATCTTGATATCGCAATAATCCCCGGCCTTGCGTTCGACGATAAAGGAGGCCGAATAGGCTTTGGTGATAATTTCTACAACAAACTGATAACAAGGCTTCCTGAAACCTGCCGCAAGATATCTCTGGCATATGATGAACAGCTGGTGGAACATATAAATATGAATGATACGAAATACACCG
>CAYNHL010000141.1:0-254 GCA_964397015.1 uncultured Desulfobacterales bacterium
GCGGCCGCCGAAGGCCACCGCCAGTTCGCTTTGCAGCTGGTCCTTGTATTTGAAATCCTCCTCTTCGGGCAGAAACCAGGTAACCCCGGCCGCCCGGCCCCGTGGAATTATGGTGATTTTATTGACCGCGTCCGTGTTCGGAAGTAAACGGGCAACCAGTGCATGTCCGCCTTCATGATAGGCGGTGTTCCGTTTTTCTTCTTCCTTTATTACCTTTGATTTCCTTTCCAGGCCCATATAAACTTTGTCTTTGG
>CAYNHL010000141.1:264-4685 GCA_964397015.1 uncultured Desulfobacterales bacterium
TTGCTGCCAGCAGCGCAGCTTCATTGACAAGATTTTCAAGATCCGCTCCTGAAAAACCAGGGGTTCCCCTGGCGAGCAGCAGCGGGTCTACATCATTTGCCAGGGGGGTGCGTTTCATGTGAACCCGCAGGATCCCTTCCCGGCCTTTTATATCGGGCATGTCAACCACTACCTGGCGGTCAAACCGCCCGGGGCGGAGCAGGGCCGGGTCCAGAACATCGGCCCGGTTGGTGGCTGCCATTAAGATAACCCCTTCATTGGATTCAAAGCCGTCCATTTCCACCAGCAGCTGGTTCAGGGTCTGTTCTCTTTCATCATGGCCTCCCCCGAGTCCGGCGCCCCGCTGCCGGCCCACTGCGTCAATTTCATCAATGAAAATGATACAGGGAGCATTCTTTTTCCCCTGTGCAAACAGGTCCCTGACCCTTGACGCACCTACACCTACGAACATTTCTACAAAATCAGAACCGGAAATGGTGTAGAACGGGACCCCTGCTTCACCGGCAACTGCCCGGGATAAAAGTGTCTTTCCAGTACCCGGAGCGCCGACCAGCAGAACGCCTTTTGGAATCCGGCCGCCAAGACGGGTATATTTGGAGGGGTTTTTGAGAAAATCGACCACCTCGGTGAGCTCTTCCTTGGCTTCGTTTATACCTTCGACATTTTCAAAGGTGACCTTTTCCTTCTGGTCATCCATTAGGCGCGCCCGGCTCTTGCCGAAAGACAGGGCCTTGCCCCCGCCGGCGCCTCCCTGCATCTGGCGCATGAAGAAAATCCATACCCCGATCAGTACAATCATCGGCAGCCATGAAATGATAAGGGACATGAACCACGAAGATTCAGCCGGGGGTTTTGCCTTGATGGAAACCCCGCTGGACCTGAGTGTTTTCACAAGCTCGATATCATCCGGTGGTGCATAGCTTTTGTACCGGTTGCCGGAGGTGTCTTCAATGTAAAGATCCTTTCCCTGGATGGTGACATCCTGGACCCTGCCGTTGTCCACCATGGTCAAAAATTCGGAGTATGACAGTTCGGTTTGGCCGGGGGGCTGGGCATTGAAGATATTATACAGCATGACCATCATCAGGACGATGACCAGCCAGAGGGATAAATTTTTATAAAACTGGTTCAAGGGTTTTCCTTTCAAAGTTTGTAACGGTTAGATTACCTGACGGATAACACACCTGTATCTAATAATAAACACAATTTCAAAATGTACAAGTTATCAACCTGTCATTATAGCAGGCTTTTATCAGCGTTTCAATTCCCGCAGGGGCACCGGCTCCTTTTTAAAGCAGATACCGGCGCGGGTGATAAATACACGGATCCGGTCCGGCAGATCAAGACTCTTGTCCTTGATTGCGTTTTGTGCCAGGTCCAGGATATCATCGATATGCTTTAAAGAAATGCGGTTTAAATCATTTTTTACCGATTGCACGGCGTGCCTTGCCACGCGCCGCTTCATGGCCGGGTGCAGGTTGTTGAACCCGGGCAGAGCAAGCAGTAACCGACCGGGCCCGGATTCCACAACCAGGTTTTTGAATGTCGAGGCGGCCTGGTTTCGGATCCATTCATCTTCCTGGCGGAACACGTCACTCAGGCGGTTCAGAGTTTGTGCCACATCCGGGTTGAAATCCGCTTCGAGCATGGGGATCAGCCGGTGCCGGACCTTGTTGCGCAGGAATGCCGTATCCAGATTGGAATCATCTTCCCTGAAAACCTGGCCCCTGGCAGACAAAAAAGCCCTGATCTCGGATTTGAATACCTGGATCAAGGGACGGATAATCATGGATCCCCGACAGGGAGGTATCCCTGAAAGGCCGGTAGAGCCGCTTCCCCTGATCAGGTTTATCAGAACCTGCTCGGCATTGTCGTTTTTATGGTGGCCGAGAGCGATTTTATTGAACCGGTGTTTTCTGGCAATGGTTTCGAGAAAATCCATACGGGCGGTTCTGCCCGCGTCTTCAAGGGATTTTTTTTCCCGGGCGGCCAGCGCATGGACATCGGTGTTTTTTGTAAAAAAAGGCAGCTTATGTTTTCTGGCAAATTCTTCGACAAACTGCTGGTCCAGGTCTGATGCCTCCTGTCGCAGGCAGTGGTTCAGGTGTGCAATTCCCAGGCGCAGATGGTGCCCGGTCTGCATCCGGATCAGGACTGTCGCCATGGCCATGGAGTCGGGTCCGCCGGAAACAGCCAGCAGGATCGAGTCATTCCGGTCCACCATGTCAAACGTGCCCATTGTTTTGTGGACGGCTTTTTCAAAGGAAGAAGGCTTATCCCGTAAAGCGGCTTTCATGTATCACTTACAACACAAAAGGAAGCCTGTTCCATTAGCCCGGCTTCACTGGATTTTTTAAAAAAAAGCGCGATGGCCTCCAGGCCGGCAGGCCCAAGGTCCCTTGAAAAGTCATTGACATACAGCTCGATGTGCCTTGATATGACCGATTCTTCCAGTTCTATGGCGTTTTGGAGGATATAGTCGTATCCGGCCACAGGATGCTTGAAAGCATGGTCGATGCTGTTCCTGATCACTTTCTGGACAGCCGAGGCCAGTGGCATGCCCAGGCTTTTTTTAACGGCGATGCACCCCAAGGGAATGGGCATTTTGGTGTTCTGTTCCCACCAGTGTCCCAGGTCGGCCACCTGGTCGAGGCCTATGTCCTGGTATATGAACCGGCCTTCATGTATGATTACGCCGAAATCCGCCCGGTGGTCTTTAACGGCCGGCATGATCCGGTCAAAGGTCATGGGCTGTATATCCGGCCGGCATTGGGAAAGCTGTGCATCGATGTAAAATTTGAACAGGTGGCAGGCCGTGGTATCAAGACCCGGAACCGCAACTTTCGGGCATTCATAATCCTCCAGGCGCCTTCCCGGCAGCGATACGACAAGGGGCCCGCATCCCTTGCCAAGGGCGGCTCCTGCCCTGAGAAGGCGGTATGTGCCGGTCAGCCGTCCGAAAGCGGCCACGGACAGCTTGGTGACATCGTACAAGCCCTGATGAGCCTTCTGGTTGAGTGTATCCACGTCCGCTACGGTTATTTGAAACCGGATGTCGCCTGTCTGTATGAATTGACTGGCAATGGCCTTGAAAATAAAGGTGTCATTGGGGCAGCTGGAAAATGCAAGTGATATTTTTTTTTCCGGTATCATTGCCTTAGAGTATTACCAGAACTGGTGGTAAAAAATCAATAAAAAGAAGCTGCATGGACCTGCTGCCGTTTTGAAAAAATGTTTACATGGCCGGCATATCTGGTAGAGTAAATAACTCGGTTTTCGGACTTCAATGTGACTGCACAGGAGAGGTATATGAAAAAAATATTTATTCTTGACACCAACGTGATTCTTCATGACAGCAGCTGTATCTACCAGTTTGACGACAACGACGTGATGATTCCCATTGCCGTGATAGAGGAGCTCGACCGGTTCAAGAAAGGAAATGATGTGATCAACTGCAATGCCAGGGATTTTTTGCGCGCTGTTGATGCCATGTCCAGTGAAAAGGTTCTGAATGGCGGGGCCCGTCTTGAATCGGGCAAGGGGAAGATTTCCATCTGCCTTGAAAACGAGATCGATACGACCATCCGCCAGAATTTCAATGATACAGGGGCGGATCTCAGGATTTTGAACACCGCATATCTTGCGGCAAAAAAGCGCAGGTTCAAGAATGTCATCCTGGTGACAAAGGATGTGAACCTCAGGTTGAAGGCCAGGTCCATAGGTATTCAGGCGGAAAACTACAATTCAAGATATGTTCCTGACCTGTCAGATATCTACACTGGTGTCCGGGTTGTCGAAACCGCTGAAGATCAGCTTTTTGATGATATTCATGCCAAGCCCTTCCAGGTTGATGCCTCCAGGGTTGAAAGCATCACTGACATGCTTGCCAATGAAAACGTGGTGCTCAAGAACGGCTCAAGGTCTGCACTGGCCGTTTTCAACAAAAAGAGCCAGACCATCAACCGGGTTGTTCCCAGGTCCTGCTACGGGGTGACCCCCAGAAATTCAGAACAGATTTTTGCCTTGAATGCCATGCTGGACCCGGATATTCCCCTGGTAACGGTATCGGGGAAGGCCGGTACGGGAAAAACGCTGCTGGCACTGGCGGCAGCACTGGAAAACCGGCGGCTCTACCGGCAGATCTTTATTGCCCGGCCGGTCGTTCCATTGAGCAACAAGGATCTGGGGTATCTCCCGGGTGATATTGCTTCCAAGCTGGATCCCTATATGCAGCCCCTTTATGACAATCTTTCCGTCCTCCAGAATTCGGTATCGGACAATGGAAAACAAAGCCGGAAAATCAAGGAATTGATTGAAGAGGAAAAAGTTGTGATCACCCCCATCTCCTTTATCAGGGGCCGCAGCATAGTCAAGGTGTTTTTCATTGTGGACGAAGCCCAGAACCTGACCCCCCATGAAGT
>CAYNHL010000141.1:4695-8877 GCA_964397015.1 uncultured Desulfobacterales bacterium
TCACCAGGGCCGGGGAAGGCACGAAGATAGTTTTTACCGGAGATATATTTCAGATCGATCACCCCTATCTTGATTCCCAGACCAACGGGCTGGCTTTTATTATCGAAAAAATGAAAGGCGAGCCGCTCTATGCACATGTGAACCTTGAAAAGGGTGAGCGGTCGGAACTTGCGGAACTGGCGTCAAAGGTTCTTTAGATCGAGGTCATCTTGAAAATGACCCCATTTGACTCACCAACTTGGAAAGTTGGGTAAAAGAATAAAAACAGGCAGACCGTTCCCGGGATATCCGGGCGCCTGCCTGCCTGTTTTCATATTACTGCAGGTAAACGGGTCGATCAGATCATTTCAAAAATAGCGGCGGCGCCCATTCCGCCTCCGATACACATGGATACAACACCATATTTGCCCTTGACTTCCTTGAGGTTGGCAAGGCATGTCGCCGTGAGCTTTGCACCTGTGCATCCCAAGGGATGGCCCAGGGCAATGGCGCCGCCATGAATGTTGATGCGGTCCATGTAGTTGTCCAGGCCTATTTCCCTGATACAGTAAAGGGCCTGGGAGGCAAAAGCCTCGTTGATCTCGTAAATATCGATCTGGTCAATGGTCATGCCGGCCTGCTTGAGCACCTGCGGGATGGCATACCTGGGGCCTACCCCCATTTCATCGGATTTGCAACCGATTGTGGCATAGGAGACCAGCCTGGCGACTGGTGTCAATCCGAGTTCATCACATTTTTCTTTTGACACGATAATGGTTGCGGCTGCACCGTCCGTGGTCTGCGATGAATTGCCGGCCGTCACACTGCCGCCGGCTGCAAAAACCGCCCGGAGTTTTCCGAGTATTTCAGGGGTTGACTCCCTGATGCCGTCATCGTGTTCTACAATGAAGGATTCTTTTTTATAGGTTCCGTCTGGCTGGAGCACATAGTTGGATGCCGGAGTGGGTATGATTTCCGTGAACAGACCGTTGTCCCTTGCTCGGGCGGCCTTGGCCTGGGATTTGGCGGCAAACTTGTCCTGGTCTTCTCTGGAAATATTGTACCGGTTTGCCACGTTTTCAGCCGTGATACCCATGGAAACGTACATTTCAGGGTTTGTGGTCGAATATTCCGGGTGAGGGCGGGGCAGGTTGCCTCCCATAGGGACAAAGGTCATGGATTCAACACCGGCTCCGATGGTCACGTCGGACCAGCCCATCTGAACCCGCATGGACGCCAGGGCAATGGCTTCAAGGCCCGAGGCACAGAACCGGTTGACTGTGGCACCTGACACCCTGTCCGGAAATCCTGCCATTTTCGGGGCTATCCGTCCCAGGTTCAGCCCCTGTTCCGCTTCCGGGAAGGCACATCCCAGCATGACATCATCTATATGCTCCGGTAAAAGTCCTTTTGTCCTGTCGACTGCCTCTTTCATAATGAATGAGATCAGTTCTTCTGGCCGGGTCTGTTTGAATTGCCCCCGGTACTGCTTGCAGCCCGGGGTCCTGACGGATTGTACGATATATGCGTCTTTCATGAAGCTTCCTCCTTTAATTCCTGAGCGGTTTGCCGGTTTTCAGCATGTGATCGATCCGGGCGATGGTTTTTTCTTCTTTTGCAAAATCGATAAAAGCCTCTCTTTCCAGTTTCAAAATTGTGTCTTCATCAATTTCGCTGTTTTTGTTCACATCCCCGCCACTCATTACAAGGGCAATGCGCTTGGCCAAAAAGGCGTCATGCTCGGACATGAATTTTCCGTTCAGCATATTGTAAATTTCAGCGTTCACCATCCCCAGGCCGGCATTCCCCATGACTTTCAACGGCCGTTTGGCCGGCGGACTGTATGCATCGTCCACCATCTTCAAAACTTCCTTTTTGGCTTCTCCGATCAGGTTGTCCCGGTTGAAAACAATCCGGTCCGCAAGTCCAAGATATCCGTTGGACCGGGCCTGTGCCGCAGACATGGAGACCTTGGCCATCCCGATGTTCATGAATGCAGGAATGAAGAGCTTGGCCAGATCGATGTCCTTTATCACTCCGCCTGGAAGGGCCTGGACAAATTTTTTCCAAAGGTTCATGGTGCCGCCGCCGGCGGGCAGAAGACCGACACCGATTTCAACAAGACCCATGTAAAGCTCGCTGTGGGCCACGATCCTGTCGGCGCCCAGGCAGGTCTCGCATCCTCCGCCAAGAACCATGCCGTATGGTGCGGCCACCACCGGGAAGGGGGCGTATTTTGCGGCCTGGATGCCATCCTGTGCTTTTTTCAAAAATGCGTCTATTTCCGCATACTTCTTGTCATGGCACAGTTTTGAGATAAAGGACAGGTCGGCACCTGCGGAAAATGCACCCGGCATCCCCCCGGCCTCATTGCCGATAACCAGTCCGATACCTTTATTGTCAACGTATTCCAGGGCTTTTGCGATGGAATCAACGATTTCGGCATTTATGGCATTCATTTTTGTATGGAACTCGAGGCAGAACACCCCGTCCCCGATATCCACCAGCGAGGCGGAATCATTGGCAAAAGCGGTTTTTCCGTCGGCTTTTGCCGCTGAAATGGAAACCATGGAATCCGATACCGGCACAGGCTTGTAGGTGCTTGAAGCAAAATCATAAAAATACCTGATTCCGTTTTCAAGCTTGTAAAAACAGGTGTTGCCGGCATCAACCATTGACCTGACGTTGGCCGGGACATCCAGTCCTTCCGCCGTCATGCGCTCAACAGCATCTTTTACACCATAAGCGTCCCAGACTTCAAACGGACCCATTTCAAAATTGTAGCCCCATTTCATGGCATTGTCTATTTCGATGATGGTATCGGCGATTTCCGGGATCCTGCATGCAGCATACTGGAATGAATTAGCGGCCATTTTCCAGGCAAACCGGCCGGCTTTGTCCTCACCCCTTAGAACGGTATTGATTTTTTCCTTGAGGGTGGATTTTTTCCGTGCTTCGTCCAGGCAGGGGAAGGTAGGTCTTTCAAGGTCTTCGTATTCCAGTGTGGCCGGATTTATGACTTTTCTGATCTTTTTCCATTCAGGAGTCAATTCGGTTTTATAAAAACCTCCGCCGGTCTTGTTGCCCAGCATTTTTTTCTCGGTCATCCGGGTGACAAATTCGGGCATGACCAAAGTGTCCCGCTGTTCATCATCCGGGCATAGTTCATAGGAATTGGTGCATACATGTACCATGGTGTCGAGCCCGACCAGGTCCACTGTCTTGAAAATGGCTGTCTTGGGCCGTCCAAGGGCGGGTCCGAAAATCGCATCCACTTCCGGGATGGTCAAGTTTTCTTCGAGCATGGCCTTCATGATGGCGCCGATACCCTGGATACCGATCCTGTTGCCCACGAAGTTAGGTGTATCCTTGGCCCATACAATGCCCTTGCCCAGGTATTTTTCTCCGTACCCGGCCATGAACGACAGGATCTCGGGCAGGGTTTCTGCACCGGGTATCAGCTCCAGCAGGTGCATGTAGCGGACAGGATTGAAAAAATGGGTGCCCATGAAATGGGTTTTGAATTCGTCTGAAAATCCATCACATATATCCTTTAAGGGAATCCCGGAGGTGTTGGTCGTTATGATGGAACCGGGTTTGCGGATGGCCTCGATTTTTTTGAAAAGGTCGCGTTTGATCTTGAGGTTTTCAACAACGACCTCGACGATCCAGTCACAGTCGGACAATTTGTCCAGGTCATCCTCGAGGTTGCCGATGGAGATGAGACCGGCATCCTTTTTGGTGAAAAACAAGGACGGGTTTGAGGCAAGAGCTGTATCCAGCCCGGTTTTAACTATTTTGTTCCGGGCCGCAGGATCTTTTTTCTCCTCCTCGGTCAGGTCAAAGGGTACAATGTCCAGCAACAGGACCTTGACGCCCGCACCGGCAAGAAGGGCTGCGATACCGCCGCCCATGATTCCGGACCCGATCACGGCAGCCTTTCTGATTTTTCTTGTCATGGTTTCCTCCCTATATCAAATGGATTTGGTTGACAAAATATGAATGAACATTCATTTTTGAATACCAGATGAAAACCCGGTGTGTCAAGAAAAAAATTATTGGAGATTGTTTTGTAAAGATAAAGTCAATTATATTTTATTTCAATGTGTTATTCTTATAATACCATGGAGGCTGCAACGTGGCCTATTTCGGTAACGAATCACAATATTGGCATGAATAGTTATTCAGGAGCGAACGGGGTCA
>CAYNHL010000142.1:0-8868 GCA_964397015.1 uncultured Desulfobacterales bacterium
AAAAGAAAAAAACCGGTCACAATCAGGATTGTATTTAAATATAAATTCATAAGCGGGGCAGTCTTTTGTCAAATATCCGGTCAAATGAGCATGAATGCTTGACAAATCCGCTGGTCTGTATTTATTACAGGAACTATGAAAAGCGATGAAGTTAAAAAAAGGCTGATCGACAAAGGGGTGTCCATACTCCTGCCCGAGTCCGTGTACATTTCATCTGAGGTCGACCCGGAACTTGTTTCTGCCGACCAGGTGATCCTGTATCCGGGCACAAGGATCACGGGCAGTGATACCGTGATCATGAAAGGGGCCATTGTTGGTGAAGAAGGGCCTGTGACGATTGAAAACTGCCAGGTCGGTGAAAACTGCCGGCTCAAGGCCGGTTTTTTTCAGCACAGTGTTTTTGTAAAGGACAACCAGGTCGGATCAGGGGCCCATGTCAGGAAAGGCTGCATTCTCGAGGAGCAGTCCGGTGCCGCCCATTGTGTTGGACTAAAGCAGACACTGCTGTTTCCCTTTGTGATCCTGGGCAGCCAGATCAATTTTTGTGACTGCCTCATGGCTGGAGGTACCAGTCGGAAAAATCACAGCGAAGTCGGCTCTTCCTTTATTCATTTCAATTTTACACCGAACCAGGACAAGGCTACTGCGTCTTTGATCGGTAATGTAACCAAAGGTGTCATGCTCGATCAGCCGCCCATATTCCTGGGAGGGCAGGGCGGGCTTGTAGGTCCCTTGAGGATCGGGTTCGGATGCGTGACAGCCGCGGGAAGCATCATCAGAAAGGATGAACTGCGTGCGGGCCGCCTTGTTTTCGGGGGCAGTTTCAAGGACATGTCCATGCCGGCCAAATCCGGGGTTTACACCCAGGCCAGGCGTATTTTCAATAACAATATTCATTACCTTTCCGCCCTTGTATGCCTGAAGGCCTGGTACCGGCATATCAGGAGCCTGTTTGTGACCGATATGCCGTCAAGGAAGCTTTGGGAGGGAATGAACCGCAATCTTGATTTCTGTTTTCAAGAAAGAATCAGATGTCTTGAGGCATTTGCTGAAAAAGTGGTCATATCCAGGCAGATACTTGCATCAGCCGGCAGTCCCGGGTCATCTGCCATAAACGATCATGACCGGGTGATTTCTGTTTGTCCTGCGGCATGCCGTAAAATTGAAGACAGCTTCAACGAAGTTCAAACACAGTTATCTAAATTGCAGGAAAAATTTATCAAGGCTGTCGAGCAGGGGATAAACAGGCATGGTAAGGATTATATAAAGGTTATCCAGGGCCTGGACAAACCTGCGGTAATAGATGGTGTTAACTGGCTTCAATCCATTGACGACCGGGTTGTGGATCTCACATTATGACCCGTTGCGCTTATCAGGAAACAATATGACCAGACTTTTCGGAACCGACGGTATCAGGGGTGTGGCCAACCGTTTTCCCATCACCTGTGAAATGGCATTAAAAACGGGCAGGGCAGTTGGAGAATGGGTCAAGACCAGCGGTCATGACAGGGTTATAATCGGCAAAGACACGAGGATCTCGGGAGATATGCTGGAAGCCGCCATTGCGGCCGGTATTGCCTCAACCGGGATCAATGCGTACATGGCCGGGGTTGTTCCAACACCCGGGGTGGCATTTTTAACAGGGCGGGTTCTGCAGGCCGGGGCCGGGATCATGATTTCCGCATCTCATAATCCCTTTGAAGACAACGGAATCAAGCTGTTTGATGCAAAGGGAATGAAACTCACAGATGAACAGGAACAATTGATAGAACAGATGATCATGTCTGATCAAGGAGATGAGGATGGCCCGGTAGGCCGTATCCGGGACGGCTCCGGGCAGACAAGGGATTATATTGATTTTTTGATCAAGATGTTTCCTAAAAGGAAACATCTTGATCCGGTTCGTATTGTGATCGATTGTTCCAACGGGGCGGCCAGCGGAATTGCATGGCAGGTTTTCAATCAACCCTGCATCGAGCCTGTTTTTTTGTATGATGCGCCCGATGGAAAAAATATCAACCAGGGGTGCGGGTCCCAGCACCTTGACAAGCTCATTCAAACTGTTTTGTCCACCTGCGCTGCAGCCGGATTTGCTTTTGACGGGGATGCCGACAGGATGATAGCGGTGGATGAAACAGGCTGGCCTGTGACCGGAGACGGTATTCTTGCCATTTGCGCAAACCATGCCATAAAGGCCGGAGAACTGAATCCGGCTATTGTTGTAAGTACAATAATGTCAAATATTGGGTTGTCCAATACCTTGAAATCATTGTCTGTTCAGCATGAAATTACCGATGTGGGCGACAGGAAGGTTTTTGAACGCATGCAGCAATGCGGGGCCTTGATGGGGGGTGAAGACTCAGGGCATCTTATTTTCCAGGCCCATCATACAACCGGGGACGGCATGCTTTCCGCCATCAAGCTTTTAAATGTCATGCTTGAAACAGGACAGCCGTTGTCCAGGCTTGCAGAAATTATAACCGTGCATCCCCAGGTATTGATCAACATGGAGATGGACTCGTCACGGCCGGATATCATGTCAGATCCTATCATTGCAGACGAGATTCTGGCCGTTGAAAAAAAGCTTGGAGATTCAGGAAGGGTCCTGATACGCTATTCAGGCACCCAGCCGTTGCTCAGGGTCATGGTGGAGGGCCCGGACCAGGATACGACCCGCAGGTGTGCCCTGCATCTGTGTGATGTAATCGAGAAAAATATAAAAAAATAAAACGCCCGGCAGAATGAAAGGCCTGCCGGGCGCAAGAAGTTATTAAAGTAGTTGAGGATTCTTAAAAAGTGTTTTATTCCCTTGCCACACCAAGCAGGTGCAGCAGCCAGATAAACAGACCCATAAAATCAAGATAGAGTGCCAGCGCTCCCATGATGGCACCTTTGCGGACCATGGAACCTGAAGCGTCGTCAGGCAGGGATGCTGCCATGTTTTTGAGTTTCTGGGTGTCATAGGCGGCAAGTCCTGTGAAAATCAGGACCGCGATGCAGGAAATGATCATTTCCATGGCGCTGCTGCCAATGAACCAGTTGATTATGATGGCGATTATAAGTCCCCACAAGCCCATCATCAAAAATTGTCCCATGCCTGTAAGATCTTTTTTGGTTACCATGCCATAGACGCTTGCCGAACCGAAGGTGGCGGCGGTGACAAAAAAGGTCGAAACAATGGATGCCTGGGTGTAAACAAGGAAGATGGGGGCGAGAATCACACCATAAAGAACCGTAAGTAAAGCATACAGGCCGGTTGCTGTGGAGGCCTGTATTTTCTGGATCCGGGCGGAAAGATATCCGCAAAGCACAATCAGGCCGATGAACAGGATGAACGGCATCAAACGGTTGCCTAAAATTACCTGAAGAAGGGTCTGGCTGTTGGATACATAAAATGACGTAAATCCGGTCAATGCAAGGCCCGCGGCCATCCAGTTATATGTGCTTCTTATAAATGAATTGGCCCGTTCCACTGCTTTGGTTTGCGACATTGATGCATATGCTGAAGTCATCTTGGTTTTTTCCTCCTGAAACTTGGTAAATGGTTGTCTGGATGTTCATAATAATAACACATCCGCCGGGAGTTTCAAGATGCTGATGAAAGAATAGTGAACCATGGGCTGAAAATATTTCAGATTAAAAAGTTTACATAATATATATTATCGGACATTAAACAAACCGGATTTTTTATTGTCAAAAATCAAGTTCTGGTCTATATATAAAGATTTGAACCTTTAAATGAAATAAATATGTGGAATACGGAAAACAGGCAAAAACCTTATACAGTCTCACGCCTGACAGAAAAAATAAAAGACCTGCTCGAAGACGCATTTCCGTTTGTCTGGGTCGGTGGTGAAATCTCCAATCTGTCCATCCCGGCTTCCGGGCACTGCTATTTTACTCTGAAGGACGAACAGTCCGTCATCCAGTGTGTTCTGTTCAGGAACCAGAAAAAACACATAGCCTTTGATCTCGATCACGGTATGAAGATCATGGGCATGGCCCGCATTTCCGTTTACAAGCCAAGGGGTGTGTATCAGCTTATTTTTGAACATCTTCAGCCCGAGGGTGCCGGTGCGCTCCAGGTGGCTTTTGAACAGCTCAAACAAAAACTTTCAGCCCAGGGTCTGTTTGATTCGATACATAAAAAACAGTGTCCGCTGCTTCCCGACAGAATCTGCATCATCACGTCTGAAACCGGGGCCGCCATCCAGGATATCATGACGGTCGTCAACCGGCGTTTTCCAAGCATGGCAATGGATATCATTCCGGTATCGGTTCAGGGAAACGATGCGGCGCCTGAGATCTGCAAAGCAATACGGCTTGCCAACCGACTTGAAAGAAGCCAGGTCATTATACTGGCGCGTGGAGGCGGCTCTCTTGAAGATCTGCAGGCCTTTAACACTGAAAATGTGGCCCGGGCTGTTTTTGATTCCATCATCCCGGTTATCACGGGTATCGGTCATGAAACAGACTATACCATTGCCGATTTTGCTGCCGATGTCCGGGCACCAACACCCTCGGCAGCGGCTGAACTGGCTGTTCCGGACAAAAAGGCCCTGCTGGAAGCTCTCGACCAGATGGAAACGCGTCTCAAAACCGTAATGAACGTTAAAATTCAATCCGCTGAAGAGACCCTCAGGTATCTTGTATCAAGAATAAAGTCGCCGGGCAAAATACTGGATGACTACAGGCTTACACTTGCCGACCATGATTACCGACTGGATCTTGCAAAGGCTGTTATTGTCAAAAGTGCCCGCTCCCGGCTGTGCATGCTGGCTGCCGCATTGAAACATCAACATCCGGGAAGCAAGGTTTCCATTTTGGAAACAACAAGAACCCACATGAGCCTCAGCCTTAAAAAAGCAGTGATAGACATTGTTTCCAAAAAGCAAACACAACTGGATCAATGCCGGTCGTTACTGGAAAACCTCAATCCCATGGCTGTGCTGCGCCGGGGCTACAGTATCACCCGAACCGTCTCCGGCCGGCATACGGTAATGAATGCGGACCAGGTGGATATCGGCGACATGGTCGATATCCTTTTATATAAAGGCACCATTAAAACCAAGGTTATTGATAAAGATGGCAAAGAAAAAAACATTTGAAGACTCCATCAAGGAGCTTGAAGATATCATCCGGGAAATGGAATCCGGTGATCTGCCGCTTGAAAAGGCGGTAGAAAACTATGAAAAGGGAGTCAAGCTTTCCAGGTTATGCCAGGATCTGCTTGACCAGACTGAGAAAAAAATCACGCGCCTGACCCTGGAGTCGGATGAAACAACCCAAGATTTATCAGGACATCATGAAACCTGAAAATGACTTTTGTTTATCTGAGTACCTTGATCAGCAAAGAGCTGTTGTAAACAAGTCACTTGAACATATCATGTCCAGTTTTGACTCCGGCAGGGAGCTGATCAGGGCAATGACCCATTCCTTGATGGCTGGCGGCAAAAGGCTTCGCCCTATTCTCTGCATGGCTGCGGCAAAGGCATCAAAAGCAGATCCTTCAGCTGCCCTTCCGGCAGCCTGTGCCCTCGAGTTCATCCATACATATTCTCTGATTCATGATGACCTGCCTGCAATGGACGATGACGATCTGCGCCGTGGACGACCTACCTGTCACAAACAGTTTTCTGAAAGCACGGCAATACTGGCCGGCGACGCTTTGCTCACACACGCTTTTTATATCCTGTCAGCCCCCTGGAATTATTTTGACATCTATCCGTCAGTTGACCAGTCCATTAAGATAATGGCCGTCATCTCATCCGCCAGCGGTACAGACGGTATGATAGAGGGGCAGATTCTGGATATTGCTTCGATGAACACCCTTGAAATCAATGATCTTGAAACCATTGAACACATCCACCGCCTTAAAACCGGCCGTCTCATACAGGCCAGTGTCGAGGCCGGGGCACTGAGTGCCGGCGCGGATGAAAAAGTTATCCTTGCTCTGATACGTTATGCAGGTCATATCGGCCTTGCATTCCAGGTGGTGGATGATATTTTAAATGTTGAGGGCAATCCTGAAATCATGGGGAAAGCAGCGGGTTCCGACAGTAAAAGCAATAAAATGACCTACCCTGCTGTCCTTGGACTCGAACAGTCCAGAAAATATGCCGGTCAACTGGTTCAGCAGGCTGTACAGGCGCTTGAAGATTTTGATTATGATGCCGAACCCCTCAGGCAGATTGCATCTTTCATCATCGACAGAAACCATTAACTCTATTTGAGGATAACCCTTGAGCCTTCTTGACGATATAACGACATCATCCGATATCAAGCAGCTTTCCAGAAACCAGCTGACCATTCTGGCACGTGAGATCCGTGAACGAATAATCAAAGTGGTATCACAAAATGGCGGCCACCTGGCATCCAGCCTGGGTGCCGTTGAACTGACCCTTGCCATTCATTATGTTTTTGATTTTCCGGCTGATACCCTGGTATGGGATGTTGGACACCAGTCCTATGCGCATAAGCTCATTACCGGCAGAAACAGCAGTTTTGATACATTGCGGCAGTACAAGGGGCTGTCAGGTTTTGCAAAAATCAAGGAAAGCCCTTTTGACGGTTTTACGGTCGGCCATTCCTCCACTTCCATTTCCGCCGGTCTCGGCATCTGTACGGCCAAGAGGCTGCTGAACGATCCGTCAGAGGTGATTGCAGTCATAGGGGATGGCTCCATGACCGCCGGACTGGCCTATGAAGGCTTGAACCAGACCGGTGACTGCGGAAAGAATCTCATAGTGATATTGAATGACAACGACATGTCAATTTCAGCCAATGTAGGCGCCCTTTCCTCTTTTTTGAGCAGGACCTTTTCCGCTAAATATCTTCAAACCCTTCGAAACCAGCTTGGGGCGTTTTTAAAATCGATTCCAAAGATCGGTGAAGACATCTACGATATTGCCAAACGGTCGGAGGAATCCTTCAAGACCTTTGTGACGCCGGGAATGCTTTTCGAGGCGTTCAACCTCGATTACTTCGGCCCTATCAAGGGTCATAATATAGATCATTTGATTGATATCATGACCAATATCAAAACCCACGATGCCCCGATACTGCTTCACGTGACCACCACAAAGGGCAAGGGATATGAACCTGCTGAAAAAAATCCGGTGTATTTTCACGGGGTCTCAGGATTTGAGATTGATTCGGGAAAATCCAGTTCGCAGGCATCAGCCGGACTGCCGCCCACTTATACCCAGGTGTTCGGCCGGCAGATGCTGAAACTGGCACAGGAAAACGACAAGCTGACCGCTGTGACTGCCGCCATGCCGGAGGGCACAGGGCTGGTCGACTTTGGCCAAACCTACCCCGACCGTTTTTTCGATGTGGGAATTGCAGAACAGCATGCAGTGACCTTTGCCGCAGGGCTGGCATCCAGGGGCCTGAAACCGGTCGTGGCCATTTATTCAACCTTTCTTCAGCGTGCCTATGACCAGGTGGTCCATGATGTTTGTATCGATGCTCATCCGGTTATCTTTGCAATTGACCGCGGAGGGATTGTAGGCGAGGACGGGCCGACACATCACGGATTGTTTGATATTGCCTATCTGCGCAATATTCCCAACATGACTGTAATGGCTCCAGGAGATGAACTTGACCTGGCAAGGATGCTAACAACCGCTGTCTATCATGACGGACCTTCGGCCATTCGCTATCCGCGGGGGCGCGCTTCAGGGGTCTTTATTCCCGACACTGTCGAACCAATGACAATAGGAAAGGCAAAAGTCGTGCAGGAACATGGCGAGCACCTGCTGATCATTGCCATTGGCAGTTCAGTCGCACCATCGGTGACCGCTGCAGAGAAACTCGAGCAGCACGGCATCCTGTCAACCGTTATCAATGCACGGTTTGTAAAACCCCTGGACAAAGACCTTCTGCTTTCGTATGCCAAAAAAATTCAGCATGTCATAACTGTTGAAGAACATGTGCTCGATGGCGGATTCGGTTCCGCCGTCCTGGAGCTTTTTTCCGACAATGATCTTTTTAAGGCCAGGGTAAAACGTATCGGTATACAGGACCGGTTTGTCGAACACGGAGCCCAGGATGTGCTTCGAAATGCCTGTGGTATCGATGCCGATGCCATTTTTGAATTGGGGATGCGCTTCAATGGCGCGGGCGAATAAAAAAATCCGCCTGGACAGGTTGATGGTTGAAAAAAAACTGGTTCAGTCCAGGGAACGGGCAAGGCAGATGATTTTGACCGGAAAAGTTGCGGTCAATGGCCTCGTGCTTGTCAAAGCTGCTTCCATGGTGGATCCGGATACCCATATAAAACTCAAGAGCCGTGACATGCAGTTTGTTTCCAGGGGCGGTCTCAAGCTGGAAGCGGCATTGAAATCACTGCAATGGGATATGACAGATGCTGTCTGCCTGGATATCGGTGCCTCCACCGGCGGTTTTACAGACTGCCTTTTACAGCGCGGCGCCCGAAAGGTCTATGCCGTCGATGTCGGATACGGGCAGCTGGCATGGAAATTGCGGCAGGATAGCCGGGTGGTGGTAATAGAAAGGACCAATATCCGGTACCTGGAATATGAGCGGATCAATGAAAGAATGGACGTGATTGTTGCAGACACCTCGTTTATTTCATTGAAAATAGTTATTCCGGCAGCAGAAAAATTCATGAAACCGGGTACCAGGATTCTGGCCCTGATCAAACCCCAGTTTGAAGCTGGCAGAGAACTTGTCGGAAAAAAAGGAGTGGTAAGAGATGATAATGTCAGGTGCCGGGTTGTAGCCGATATTCAAAATTTTTTTTCCAGCAGGGGGTATGGAGCCGAACAGGTCATCCCCTCCCCTGTTCCAGGACCTGAAGGAAACCTGGAATTTGTTCTGCCCATAACTTTTTTAGGGAAAATC
>CAYNHL010000143.1:0-8620 GCA_964397015.1 uncultured Desulfobacterales bacterium
TCTGCCGCAGTTCATCAAACTCGATGGCTGAATAAGGACAAAGCCCTATACAGATTCGGCATCCGGCACAAACATCCGGGTCGATAAAAGAGATGGCCGACGGTACCTGAACCTGTCCGCTTGCTGCCATGGAAAGGGATTTGGCCGCTGCCCCCGAAGCCTGGGCCACAGTATCCGGGATATCCTTGGGAGACTGGCAGGCACCGGCGATGAAGATACCGTCCGTGGCTGTATTCAAGGGACCGAGCTTGGGGTGTTCTTCCAGGAAAAATCCATCCGCTCC
This sequence comes from uncultured Desulfobacterales bacterium, assembly GCA_964397015.1. Classification (GTDB taxonomy): domain Bacteria; phylum Desulfobacterota; class Desulfobacteria; order Desulfobacterales; family Desulfobacteraceae; genus MADRE2. Next base: position 284 of record CAYNHL010000143.1, read on the forward strand.
CTGGTTGACCCCGAAAATCCTGCCCACGTTCTGGGCATCTTTTCTGGCTTCCATGGCCACGCACAACACCACCATGTCCACAGGAATCCGCACTGTTTCACCAAGGAGCGTATCTTCGGCTATGACAGTGAGCTTGTCCTGTTCTTCCTCGCACATGGCCATGTCCGTAATTTCGGATGCCTTGCCGCGGATGAACCTTGTACCCTCTTCCTGGCAGCGCCGGTAAAATTCTTCATATCCCTTGCCAAAGCACCGCATATCGATATAAAAATCGTACACCTTTGTATCATGACCTGTTTTTTCCTTGATCAAATGGGCATATTTGAGCGCATACATGCAGCATACCCTTGAGCAGTATTCGTGGTAATTCACGTCCCGGCTGCCTATACAGTGAAGCAGGGCCACGCTTTTGGGCTTTTCTTCAAAAACCAGGTCCCTGTTCCTCATAAGGATCTCGCCGCCTGTAGGGCCGGTGGCATTGCTGATCCTTTCAAATTCAAGACTTGTGTAGACATTGGGATACCTGCCGTATCCGAACTGTTTCATTGGTTCGGGATCAAAGGCATCATATCCCGTGGACAATATGATACTGCCCACGGTGACCGTTTCAACCCGGTCTTCCATGGTATGGTCGATAGCGTTGGCTTCGCACGCAGAAACACAGGCCATGCACTCGCAGCAGCCCTGGCAGTTCAGGCACCGCATGGATTCCGCAGCAGCCTGTTCATCTGTCAGCCCCTTTGATTCTTCGTCAAAACAGACCCGGCGCTGCTCAGGGTCGAGATGGTCCGGGCACTGACGTGCAAAAGCCGGTAAATCCGCCGGTATTTCGCTGTATTCGGGAAATAACGGCACCGGTGGTTCGACACTCTCATTTTTTAAACCGGCCATGTCCCCGCCGGATAGAAACCGTTGCATGGCCCGAGCCGCGCAGTGACCGCCGGCAACAGCTTCCACTACCGTGGCAGGGCCCGTAACCACATCCCCGCCGGCAAATATCCAGGGCACGCTGGTCTGCATTGTGTCATTGTCAACAATGATACGGGCATTGGATTCACAGCCAAGGTCGTCAGCCAGGCTGCCGGAAAGAATAATCCGCTGGCCTATGGCGGTAATGATACTGTCGCAGGAGAGGGTGAAATCGGATCCCTCGACGATCTCGGGCCGCTGCCTTCCGCTTTCATCCGGTTCACCCAGGCGGTTTTGCAGGCATTTGAGCCCACTTACACGGCCTGCCGTCACCTGTACTTCAACAGGCGTGGTCAGCAGTTCAAACGCGATTCCCTCCTGCCGGGCTCCTTCGATTTCATCGGCATAGGCCGGCATCTGTTGCTCTGACCGGCGATACACCAGTGTTACCCGGGCTCCAAGGCGCCGGGCCACCCGGGCTGCATCCACGGCCACGTTGCCGCCGCCGATAACGGCCACGTTTTTCCCCGGCAGATCACCGCCGCCCTGGTTGATGTCATGCAGGAACCGGATGGCATCAACCACTCCGCCGCTGTCCTCTCCCAAAATTCCAAGAGACATGGCTCCCTGTGCTCCAATACCGACAAAAACAACATCAAACCCCTCTTCCTTCAAGCCGGACACTGTCATATCCGTTCCCAGTTTCCGGTTGGTATGAATGACAACTCCCATTCTTTTTATATAATCTATTTCCGCATCCAGGACCGCAGGGGGGAGCCGGTAGTCGGGAATCCCGTACCGAAGCATGCCACCGGGAGCGTCAGCGGCTTCAAAAACCGTTACCTGGTGGCCTTCCAGCCTCAGGTCATATGCCACCGTCAATCCTGCCGGGCCGGACCCGATAACTGCAACCCGGGTTTCTTTGTCTTCAATATCCGGCAAGGCAAGTTTGGACATATCCACCCGGTCTGCGGCAAATCGTTTCAGATCCCGGATGGCTACAGGCTCATCCACCTGATGCCTGCGGCATTCATTTTCGCAGGGATGAGGGCAGACCCGGCCGAGAACACCGGGCAGCGGAATTTTTTCCATGATAAGTCGCAAAGCGTCTTCATAAGCCCCCTTTTTGATCAGCTGGATGTATCCCTGCACGTTTACATGAGCCGGGCATGTCGTCACACAGGGAGCCTTGTCCTTTTTATCAATGCAGAAAGTAATGGGAACCGCCTGGGGAAAAGCCCTGTAAACTGCGTTGCGCTGGCCTATGGACTCATCCCACTCACTGGGAAAGGTCACCGGGCAGACCTTGGCGCATTCGCCGCACCCGGTGCAAAGATCTTCTTTTATATATCTTGGTTTTTTGTGAATCTTGACAGTGTAATTGCCGATATAACCGGTTACTTCCGTGACCTCTGAATATGAAAACAGCTTTATGTTGGGGTTCTGCGCCACCTCGACCATTTTGGGAGTCCCGATGCAGGCGGCACAGTCCAACGTGGGAAAGGTTTTGTCAAATTGAAGCATATGGCCGCCGATGGTCGTGGATTTTTCAACCAGGTAGGTTGTAATACCGGCATTGCCGATATCCAGCGCCGCCTGCATTCCGGCGATACCGCCCCCTACCACCATGATTTCGGGGCGTACAGGTACATGACGGGTTTGAAGGGCATGGTGATACTTCACCCGGTTGACAGCTCCTGCAATAAGGGTTTTGGCCTTCTGCGTGGCCTCGTCTTCATTCTCCGTGACCCAGGAGACCTGTTCACGGATCGAGGCCATCTGAAACATGTATGGATTCAATCCAGCCCTACGGCAGGCTGCCTGAAAGGTTTTCTCGTGAAGTCTGGGCGAACAGGAGGCCACCACGACACGGTTCAGGTGAAGATTCCTGATATCGGTTTCAATCAATTCCTGTCCCGGATCCGAACACATGAATTTGTAATCCCTGGCAACCACGACACCGGACAGGGATGCGGCAAACCCGGCGACTTCCTCGACCCTGACCCTGTGGGCAATATTAATTCCGCAATGACATATATAACAACCGATTCTCAATGACATTTATGCCTTCCTCTTGTTAGTCGGGGTTCCATTATGCAGAAGGTCATGAACCATGCAGATCAGTTCATCTGCTTCCAGTGGCTTCAACAGATACCCTTCCGGTCTTGGCAGACCCCCGCCCGGTAACGAATTTCCAAGGCCCTGGAACTGGAAAAATGCCTCTGCGGCCAGGGACGACAACATGATCACCGGGATACTCCTGAACTTCTCATGCTGCTTGAGCTGCCGGTACATCCTGCTGCCCTGCTGTCCGGACATCATCATGTCGATAATTATCACACAGGGCTCTTCAACAATGATTTTTTCCAGTGCCGCGTCCATGTCATCGGCCACAACCGGCAGCAGAAAAGCCTCTTTGAGCACTGTCTCCAAAAAAATCTGCAATTCAAGACCTTCGACAAAAATCAATATTTTTTCAGGTGTTTTCATGGCTGACCACACAAAATAGCATGAAACGTGCCAGGCCATTGTTCACAGGCGGTTGGCCTCATGTCCTTCAATCCGGGAACCCTGATTGCATGGAAAATCCGAATATATGTTGCTTTTTAGCAACATATGAATTATGACTGGATCGTGTAAAGCTTTAAAACAATAGATTATCTGCAATGTTGCGCAACTTATATGCAACATGATGCAACATCAAGGAGCTCCCCCGTGTTTACTGACACCCCCGCATTTCAGCACATGTGCCAAAAATGGTTCCAGGTTTTCGATCACCTGAATATAGGCGCCTTTGTTACAGCCGACCGGCATGTCATCGAACTCAACAGCAGCGCCAGGTCTATCATGGGAATCGACAACACCGATATTTCGCACGAAGACTGCCGCAAACTCTGCTGCTCCATTCCGTGTCACGGACGATGCCCTTACCAGGGCGAAAATTTCCAGGGAGCGGACTGCCCAAACGTTGAAATCATCAACGGGCAGGGCACAAAACACATGGTGACCAGGTTCGTTGTTCCTGTCCACAGCCCGGATAAAAAGATAAAAGGCTGCTTCACCGTGCTGCAGGACCACTCGGCCCTGTCCGACCTGATCCAGCGGGTAGAGCACCAGGAAAGAACATTGAAGCTTGTTTTTGACAGCATTGACACCGGCATCTTCACGGTCAACCGGGGAGGGCATATCACTTTTTTCAACAAGGCCGCTGAAACCATCACCGGGTTCAACCGCCGGCAGGTTCTGGGCAAAAACTGCTCCGCGGTTTTCAACGCCAGGGATTCCATCTGTGACGCATTGCTGACCCACACCATCAGGGGCGGACGCTCCCTGGTAAACCAGAAGGGCACAATAACCTCCATTGACGGAGAACGTGTGCCTATTCAGGCCAGCTACATTCCTTTGAAAAATGAAAAAGAGGTCATTGTCGGCGGCCTTGCGACCCTCCGGGACCTGACCCTGGCCCGGCAGCTCAACCAGGTCATCAAGAAACAATACACCTTCCATGACATGATCGGCAAAGACCCGAACATGCAGAAAATATTTGAAAAAGCCTCAGTGGTTGCCGCAACCGATGCCACTGTCCTGATCGAAGGCAATACCGGCACAGGCAAGGACCTGATGGCCAAGGTAATCCATTCTGCCAGCAACCGTGCAGACAAGCCCTTTGTCAAAGTGAACTGCGCCGCCATCCCAAACGAGCTTCTGGAGTCGGAAATGTTCGGCTATGTCAAAGGTGCGTTTACCGGGGCGGACAAAGACAAGCCCGGCCGTTTCCAGGAAGCGGCCGGAGGAACGATTTTCCTGGATGAAATCGGCGATATTCCGCTGGGGCTCCAGGCCAAGCTTTTAAGGGTCCTTGAAGACAAGGAGTTCTACCAGCTTGGAAGCCGTCACACAATTCACGTGGATGTCAGGATTGTTTCAGCCACCAACCGTGGACTGGAGGCCCTGGTCAAAGAGAAAAAATTCAGGGAAGACCTGTTTTACCGGCTAAACGTGCTCAGGATCGTACTGCCCGACCTTGCAACGAGAAAACCCGACCTGCCGCTTTTGATACGGCATATCCTGAGGAAGCTGTGTGCCCTGAAGGGATACACCTATCCGGGCATCAGCGAGCAGGCCATGGAAATTCTTCTCAATTATGACTATCCGGGAAATGTCAGGGAACTGGAAAACATCCTGGAACATGCCCTGATCATCTGCCAGAAAGAGCTGATCGACCCCTGCCACCTGCCGGTTCACATCCAGAACTGGGGCCTTCACTACAACAGCATACATCCCCCGGATGACGGAATATCCCATGACGAGCTGGAAGCCCGGAGGATATTGCAGACATTGAAACGCTTTCAGGGAAACCGCATAAAAGCGTCTCACTCTCTGGGTATCAACCGGACCACACTGTGGCGGAAGATGAAAAAATTCAACATCAGTTATCAGGAATGATGCCCTGCACTCTTACGCTTTTCCGTGCTGCTATTTTCCCGAGGCGTTTTCTATGGTCATGGCGCTGAAATATCCGGATTCACGACCTTCATCCCGGTTTCCAGCAACCGTGCGGAAACAGCATGATACCGCGGATTTGACATTGGAGAAAAGCTTTCATGATGTCCGTCATCGTGAAGGATATCCCCGGTAAGCTCGAATTCATCAAGGCGGCGGTCAAAGGACAGGTAGATTGTCGAAGCTTCCTTTTGAGCAATCACAAAAAAACTTTCGATCTCAGGTGACAACAGCCCGGCATACTCCACAGGCATCCCGGCAGAACTGTCTTGTTCCAGACAGATATACAGCATCAGGGGTATGGGGATTTCCAGGGTTTCAGGCACCCCGGCCGGCGCCATGACACGGTCAAAAAAATCCAGCTGCCCTGCCGGTTGAAAGCTCATTTTTTCCATCGATACGGTGTCGACAGTCATGCCCATGGCATGAAAAACAGTTAAAAAGCTTTTTTTCATAAATACAGATATCGATTCGGTAAGCTTCTTGTACCTGTAGTGAGGGTCCAGCTCTTCCCAGCGGCGCCTCAATTCAGACTGCTGCCAGGTCTTTGCCCATTCCAGGATACTGCCGGGATACAACAACCAGGACAGGCTCACGGTGCCGGCGCTGCCGGGGGGCAGGCCTGAAAAAGAGAAAGCGGCATGCCAGAGCGACAAAAGGATCGTTGCATCTGCCTCAGTTACGGGCCCAAAAGACTCAGGGGCTTGACCGGCAGTATCATGCCGCCCTGCAAATCGAACAAAACCCCTGTCTGCGACCCGGATCCCGTACATCCTTTCTTTGTGCCTGACATCCATGGAAACATTCTTTACCGTCACCGTCCAGTCATCCATCCCGACCAGGTCAGCAAAAGACTTTTCCTGCGGCAGGGATTTGGCATGACAGGTGAAGGCCACCGCAATCTGGACCAGAACGGCCCAGAATAAAAATCCTGGTTTCATCCCCATAAAGGCACTCCCTTTTCCCAAACAACAATCAATTCATCTGAATCTACAGCAGTATATCAAAACGGCCGGGCTTAAATCCATTGTTATTTTCAATTCTTGAAATTGCTGATATAATTTTCCAAGTTTTACTTTTTTTTGACTCAACTTTATTCAACCTGATAACGACAAAAGGGTCTGCATTTGACAAACATGAAATCATTCGTTCTGACCGCAGTAACACTCCTGTTCTTCCTGCCTTCTTCGGCCCTGGGCCGGGCACCGGAGCTGGAGGCCTTTTTAAAACAACACAGTGACCAGCTGCAGGCCCTTGCCTCAGAGGAAGAGACCGCTGCCTACCTGTCCACCCACCTTCTGGATGGCTACGGGAACGTCAGCGCCCTTTTGGGATTCATCGACAGCCTCACCGGCGGCAGTTATGCAGGGGCATCCGACGCTCTGGTCCAGGAAAAAATCTTGCGCCAGTACCTTGCAGGGGCCTCTGACTCCCAGTCCCGGCGGATCTCCTCTTTGCTGTCCGACATCCGGGCCAAAAAACCTTTGACCGTCAATATCAACCGCCAGATGACCCATCTTGGAAATGTCCTGACCGCCTATACCCTGGCCTCTGACATCTATCAGGCCCTGAGCGGACAGGATGAAGCCCGGATAAAAGCCCTGGCCACGGCAATCAACACCCGCATCGGAATGCTGGTCAACCAGCTCGGCACCACCAGCCTGTCCGTTGCCATGGGCGGCGTGGCCTTCATCGACTACGCCCTGAAAACCTTTATCACGGCACAGACCGAGCAGTACCACGACTTCTGGTGGCGGGCCTACTCGGGCTACCTCAATACCCGGTATCCCAAAATGGTCACAGGCCAAGGCTCCTGGGCTGCACTAATGGAAAAAAAGGACGGCAGTATCCAACGCCGCCTTTACGAATTCTGGGACGACCCTCTGGAAAATGCAGCCCTTTACTACAAACTGCCGGGCCCGTTCCAGCGGGACAGCCTGGCCACGGCCACATTCAAGGAAAAGTTCGCCGCAATATACTACAGAGACTACCTTGAAACCACCCTGACCACCTACACGGCCCGGATGGCCCAGGCTGCCCGCTCAGAGCTTCTATCGTCCGCCCGGACCTCTCTGAACAGCCTGGGCCGGCTGCTGGGGGATGTCCAGGCATTGAAAAAAGCGGTAAACCAGTACCAGGCCGGACAAAAAACCGCCTCGATCCCTCTTGAGGTACATCTGGAAAACGAAGATGGGCCGACGATGACCGCGCCGGTGTGCAACGGTGACATCCTTGCCGTCACCGTACCGGAAAACGAGGCGCCTGCAGACGGATCGGTGTGGATCTGGCAGGTTGAAGATGACCGGGGAATTCCTGTGGAAGGGCTTTTCCGGGAAGACAAGGGCAGGGACGGCAAGCGATCTGCCCTCTTCCGGTTCCAGCTCAACCGCTTTCGTCCCGGCACCTACCAGGTCCGCCTGAGCCGCCGCACCGGGGATAATTCAGGGCAGGAACAAATGGGGATGGCCCGCTTCCAGGTGGTCCCGGAACTAATAGTTGACAAACTATTGGCCACACCTGACCAGAAGGTCCAATCCCATCATCCAGTGATCACCGAAGAACAGGATCTGTTCCTCTACGCCCATTACCGGACCCACCGGGATACGGACCGATTCACGCTTGAGCTCTCCGTCAGCAGACAGGGCAGCGGGGCCGTCCTGGCCCAGGCCCGGGCGATCCGGCCCAGGGAAGGGGAAAAGCCGCCCTACCGGGTCGGCCTCAGGCTACCGGGAAACAAGGTTGCCCCCGGCGACCGTCTGGTCTTCCGGTTCAAGGCCGTTAAAACCACTGATAGGAATAATAACATCCTGCTGACCGCCAGCCAGACCCTGGCCATTATAGAAGGGCAAAAGGAAAAGGCTTTGTCTGAATCACCGAAACTCTATATCACCCCCCGCCCCCAAAAAAAGCTCCCCCCTGCTGCAA
>CAYNHL010000144.1:0-8613 GCA_964397015.1 uncultured Desulfobacterales bacterium
GCGGCGAAACCGTCGGTCAAAGAGGTTTCAGCAAAGATCCGTCATGAAATCCAAAAATATTTCAGATCACTGGAAAGAAAAGGCGTTGCCGGCATACTCAAGAATTATTTTTGTCAAAAGTTTTTTATTGGCTTTTTATCTTCTATTGTGGCTTTCTGTTTTTGTTGCAGTGTTCGTGTCAACGGGCGCACTTTTTTCCGGAAAACCGCTCAGAGACTGCCTTGGCATGCTGTACCGCCTGGATATGCAGGTTGTAATTCTGGCAGCGGCACTTGGATATGCATGGATCAGGAAAAAGCTGAACGCGCATTTCAGCAGGGCTTCAAAAGATTATCCTCTTGCATCGAGGGTCCTGCACCGCATGGCCCTTGGCAGTGTGATCATCAAGGAAGTTGCCTTTGATATCGACTGTGCGCTGTCAGGATCGAAAAAAAAAACAAGTAATAATGTATCCCGGCCTGTATACGTGGCCGGCCTTGCACGGGCGGGCACGACGATTCTGCTTGAATCGCTTTATAAAACCGGTGCGTTTTCCACCCTGACATACAGGGATATGCCCTTTGTCATAGCCCCGTCTCTCTGGAGGCGCTTGTCCGGAAGGCAGCACCGGGTTTCACAGTTGAAAGAGCGGGCCCATGGGGACAGGATCTATGTCAATTATGACAGCCCTGAAGCCTTTGAAGAGGTGTTCTGGAAAACATTTGCCGCAGAAAAGTACATCAGGGATGCCTGGCTTGAGCCTTTTTTCGGTGTGGACAAGGACCTGGTCGAAAAATACCGGTGCTATGTTTTTAATATCATAAGCCGCGATACCGGACCTTCAGAACGCTGTCGATATCTTGCCAAGAACAACAACAACCTTCTGAGGATCAATACCATCAAGGCGGCCTTTCCTGATTCGATAATCATTGTTCCCTTCCGGCATCCTGCTGATCATGCCAGGTCCCTGAAGCGCCAGCATGAAAGGTTTGTCGAACGGCACCGGTCTGATCCTTTCACTCTTACATACATGAACTGGCTTGGTCATTTTGAATTCGGAGCCAATGTCAAACCTTTCAAATTCAGTGATTCAACAATGCCTCCATCCATGGAGCTGCTTGCAGACCCGCGGTACTGGATTGATTACTGGAAATCGGTATATGAATATATCATCGAGGTTCACTCCGCCCATGTCGTTTTTTTTGATTACAATCTCTTTTGCCGCCAGCCGCAATTGATCTCAGAACGGCTTGAATCCCTGCTGTTCCTTGAACATGGCGCCATGGGTTCGGCCGCGGATCTTGTCCAGCCTGCCAGGGTCTATGACGTCAAAGCATCTTTGGATTTACCCGAAGATGTCGAAACAGTGTACCAAAAACTTCAGGAGCTTTCCATTTAAGGAGAAATTTCCTGCGGATTCCATACAAATGATAGACACTTTTGCCCGAATTGAAATAATCATCGTGACCTGGAACAAAAAAGACGATGTCGTATCCCTGCTTGGCCAGCTTGCCGCTATGGATTATCCGGCAGACCTGTATCATGTCACGGTGGTGGACAACCGGTCCGAAGACGGCACCAGTGAAGTGCTGAAACAAAAATTTCCCTTTGTGAACCTTATCGAGAACACTTGCAATCTTGGCGGGGCCGGGGGGTTCAACGCGGGAATGCGCTGGGTTCTCGGGCATGCTCCTGATGCAGAGTTCATGTGGCTTCTGGACAATGATGCAAAAATAGAAAAACAGACATTAAAACACCTTGTGGCTGTTATGCGGGCATTCAAAGATGCCGCCATGTGCGGGTCGTGCATCATGAATATCGATGACAAAGACGAGATCATCGAGGCCGGGGCGTTTATCGACTACAAGAAGGGCGGCACCAGGAGGAATCTTTTTGTACCGGGCCGTGCCATGGTGAAAGCCGGACGGGACAATATCTCATCCAATGCATATGCTAACGTGGATTATGTCGCTGCATGTTCACTTCTTGCCAGGGTCCGGGCGGTCAGAAAAACCGGGATCTGGCATGAAAGCCTGTTCATCTACTGGGATGACATGGAGTGGGGGGCAAGGTTTGAAAAACATGGATACCGCGTGCTGGCATCCCGGGATTCAATTGTTTATCATCCCAGCTGGCGCAAAAGGACCATGGACAATTCCGCCATATGGAGAAGCTATTACCGGACCCGGAACAGCCTGTGGTTTTTCAGGCAATATACAGCTGGAATGAAACAGCGCCTGGTGTTGTCCAGGATCCTGACCAGGGCCCATGCCCTTGCTTTTTTCTCAGCTTTGCAGGCAAATGCGCCCCTGGCCACAGCTTATGTTCTGGGCGTTAAGGATTTTATAAGGGGCAGTTATGGGAAAAAAAGCCTGGCATATACGAACGAACCTGTTGACAGGTATGTCAGGCGAAAGAACACCCGTCACGCCGCGGTATTTATGACACCCGGAGATGATCCGGCAGCGGCGGCCGGCTTTGTTTCCATGTTGAAAAAAAAATGCCCCGGCCTCTCCGTTACCCTTTTTTGCCCCTTTCCCCGGCCTGCTGATTCAGGCGGGGCGGATCACCTGGTTTATTATAAAAACAGGTCGGGACTTGCCGGAATACTTGTTGAAAATCTCAAAATATTCAATGCGCTGAGGTGTCGAACCTGGGAGTGCCTGATCACCTCGTATATTCCCCCGAAACCCGGAACGGTTTTTGGAAAACCAGTGGTCCGTGTCGATTTTACCACCAGTCAGACATTTTTGATTGACAAACTGTCTGTGCGGCTGTTACTCAAGATTGCTGCATCATGCATGGCCGGTTTGATGGTTTTGTTTTTCAAAATGCCGAAGATCCCTCAGGGACCTTGCGGCAGGGCAGTTTGAAGAACCCGGCTGCAAATGGACACAGATATACAAAATATGGAGTCAAGGAGTCTTTTGATACAATGAAAATCCTTATACTTGGAGGCGGACCTGCAGGGTTAGGGGCTGCCTGGCGGTTGATGCAGCTGGGTCATGACCGGTTTTCGATTCATGAAGCACTGCCACACTGGGGCGGGCTCAGCGCTTCTTATAAAGATACACAGGGGTTTGTCTGGGATTTTGGCGGCCATGTCCTGTTCAGCCATTACAGTTATTTTGACCAGGTGATGAACCAGGTAATGGACCAGGACGAATGGCTTGTCCATGACAGGGAAGCATGGATTTTCATGCAGGACAGGTTCATCCCCTATCCGCTGCAGAACAATGTTCACCACCTGCCCAAAAAGGTCTGCTGGGATATCCTGGAAAAAATGATAGACATTGACCGCCATCCGCCGCGAAAGCTGCCTGCCCACTTCGGGCAGTGGATCGACATGAGTTACGGAACCGGCCTGGCTGAACATTTTTTGCGGCCCTATAACTACAAGGTCTGGGCATTTGAACCGGAACAGATGGGATGGAACTGGGTTGGCGAACGAGTTGCCCCAATCGATTTAAAAGGAGTATTGAAAAATCTTGTTTTTGAACAGGACAGCAGGGCGTGGGGGCCCAATTCCACGTTCAGGTTTCCTGCCTCAGGCGGTACCGGGACCATATGGAACCGTATTGCACAAAAAATTCCGGATAAAAGAAAACACCTTGGAGCAAAGGCTGTTGAAATAGATACAGCCTTAAAAACAGTACTGTTTGAGAACGGCAGTAAAGAATCATTTGACGTGCTTTTTTCTACCATGCCCTTGACCAGGCTGGCCTCAATGACAAAACAGGACAGGATATTTCCCAATGTCAGGCAGCTCAAGCACGCCTCAACCCACGTGGTCGGCATCGCACTTGACGGGCAGGTGCCGGATGAGCTTGCGACAAAATGCTGGATGTATTTTCCTGAAGACAACTGCCCTTTCTACAGGGTGACGGTTTTCAGCAATTATGCCCCGGACAATGTACCCAGTCCCGGCCGGCAATGGTCTTTGATGTGCGAGGTCAGTGAAAGCCAGGTAAAAAAAGTTAACAGGGAGACCCTGGTTGACGATGTCCTTCAGGGGGCATTGAACACAGGTCTTATAAAAGATTTAAAACAGGTGGATCATACCTGGTATCATACCAGGGAACATGGATACCCTGTTCCCTGTGTCCGGCGCAACGACCTGACCGATCCCTTGCTTGTTCACCTTGAAAACATGGACATTTATTCAAGAGGCCGGTTCGGGGCATGGAAATATGAGGTGGGGAATATGGATCATTGTTTCATGCAGGGCGTGGAGTTCGCCGACCGTATTTTTTCATCCTGCAGGGAGCTGACCTTGTGGTATCCAGGGGTGGTGAACGCACCCCATCCTTCAGGACACAAAGCGACAGCCTCCAATGACAGGAGCTGATCAAGACAAAATGACTTTATCGGTCGTCCCTGTTATCGTGACCCACAACCGGCTTTCAATGCTTAAAAAATCCCTTGCAGCCATTGAATCCCAGCCTGTGGAAAAGATTGTCATCGTGGACAACCAGTCGTCAGACGGTACGGGAAAATGGCTCAAAACCCTGGATCCTTCAAGATTTGATGTAATATCCAGCCCGGTGAACAGCGGCGGGGCAGGCGGGTTTTACACAGGGGCCTGCCGGGCGCTGGCGGGCCCTGCGGACTGGATACTGTTTTTTGACGATGATGCCGTTGCGCGGCCGGGGTTGATCGAAAGGTTCATGGAGAGGATAAAGCAGAACAAAGCCGATCTTGTGAGTACGTCAGTTGTCTGCGGCAATGGCGGGTATCCGGTGATGAATTCTCTTGTAAAAAAATACCCGTCCACCCTTGGACAGTTATTGATGTATCTTTTTAACAAAAAGGCATTTCTTGCATCACCCGGAACTTTTACCAAAAATCGAGTTCAATCTCTTGAATGCGCCTCCTTTGTCGGCCTTTTTGTTTCCAGGAACTGCCTTGAAGCCATGCACCGGTTCATTCTTCCTTCTTTGTTCGTGTACTGCGACGACCTTTATTTTACCTTGAAATGCCACCAGAAAGGCTATCGCCACCTGTGGTTTTCCGACCTTGAATTTATTCATCATATCAGGCATACAAAAGATATCGCACCCTGGCAGATCTATCTTCTGGCCCGCAACCAGTTCGTGCTCAAAGAGTTTTCATCTCCTGCAGCATTTGCGGTCCATGCAGCGGCAAGGCTGCTTAAAATTCTTGTAAAGGCCGCTGGATCAAACAACCTTAAAAATGCATTGACTGCAGTGAAAAAAGGTATACACGACGGAATGAAACAGGACTATTGTGTGACATGTAATACAAAAAACCCCCTGGATGCTGTCAAACGTTACCTGGTGAATTGAACATGGTTGTCAACAAAAAGATACTGTACGTTTCCAATGCCGACTGGTATTTCAATCTTCACTGGGTGAACCGTGCAAGGGCCGCCCTTGAAAAGGGATTTGAAGTGCATGTCGCTGCAGGAAAGACCAGTGACGCTGAGATTGGCGCCATTAAAGAAGAAGGTTTCATACCTCATGAATATGCAATAGACCGCCGGTCCGTCAATCCTGTCAAAGAAGCGGCCACCTTCGGTCAGTTGCGCCGGATCATCACGCATGTAAGGCCGGATATCATCCATTCGTTTACAATCAAGCCCAACCTTTACTGCGGATTGATCGCGAGAAAAAATAATATTCCATCGATAAAAAGTATCACTGGAACAGGTGCGGTGTTTGCAGGATCGACGCTTCATTTAAGATTGCTCAAATACGGGGTGCTTGCCCTTTACAGGCAGGTCGGCCGTGCGGCCACGGGAGCGTTTGTGTTTGAAAACCATGACAATAGAGCTTTTTTCCAGCATCACCGGATTTCAAAGTTTCAACCGCTTATTGTGGTCCAGGGTGCCGGGATCGATACCAACAGTTACAGCTTGACGCCAATGCCCGAATCCGGCGATCTCAAAGTGCTGTTTGCTGCACGCCTTCTCAGGGACAAAGGGCTCGATGTGCTGGTAAAGGCGGTGCGGCAGCTCAAGGAAAAAAGGATTCCGGTATCCCTTATCGTGGCCGGTATTCTGGACAAAGAGGCCTGCAACGGCATCAGGGTCAGCGAACTTGAAAAACTTCACCGGCAGGGAATTATCCAGTGGATCGGCCGGCAGAAAAACATGCCTGACCTGATCAGGGATGTCCATGTGGTGGCGCTTCCGACCCTCTACGGCGAAGGTATTCCCCGTATTCTGATTGAGGGGGCCAGCTGCGGACGCGCCCTTGTAGCGTCCGATGCCCCGGGCTGCAGGGAAATCGTTGCACACGGCGTGAACGGACTGCTCGTGGACCCCTGCAATGGCAAGGACCTGGCGTTGGCCCTTGAAAAGCTCGCAACCGACAGGGCTCTTTTGGAGCAGTTCGGAAATGCCGGCCGCCGGATGGTCGAAGACTGGTTCGACGAGAAGCTGGTGATCCAACAGACCCTGGACATCTATTGCGATATGCTATCCAAACTGTGATGAGTGCAGGTATTTCTTCGCGTAATCCAGCGGTGCATCGGATTTTTTGAATACATCGACGATATCCGGGTCGATATGGTTTTTTCGGGCCATGTCTTCCAGGATTTCAAAGGCCTGGGCCAGGGTCATGGGTGATTTGTAGGGCCGGTCCTTGGCGGAGAGTGCCTCGAATATGTCCGCGATTGCAAGGATCCTTGCCTGGAGATTGAGCTCGTCGCTTTTCAACCCGTTGGGATACCCCGATCCGTCAAGTTTTTCATGGTGTGACCCTGCAATATAGGGCACCTGGGCAAGTTTCTTGGGCCAGGGGAGCTTGTCCAGGATCTTGGCGCTCAAGGCGGCGTGCTGGTTGATCTGGTCCCTTTCCATAACGGTCAAAGTGCCGAACGGGATGGAAAGGTTTTCAAATTCATCAGGTGTCAGCAGGGGGTATTGCGTTCCCAGGATATCGATGGTCCGGGATAAAAGGGGTTCAATCCTCGAGACATCATCTTTCGATACCCTCGATCCGCTGCCGTTGATTTTTTGCAAAAAGGCGGCTGTTTGAGCAATGTCAAAGAGCTGTCTTTCGTCGCTGTCTTTTTCGTCCCCTTCCTCCAACGATCCTTTCGATTCAAGTGCGGCAATTTTTTTTCGTGCTGTCGCAAGCTCCTTTTCGAGTTTCAAGACCTGCAGTCTGGTATTGACAAGTTCTATCCGGTCGAAGACAGCTTCAAGACGCGAGGATTTGTTCACTATGTGATCAGGCGTGGTGATCTTGCCGGTATCGTGCATCAGGGCTGCCATCCGCAGTTCTTTTATTTCGTCCGGAGACAAAAAGGTGTGCTTGAATACAGTTTCGTCCTTGTTGATGCATTCAGCTATCATCAGTGTCAGGTCTGTGACCCGCTGGATATGGCCCCCGGTATGCCGGGATTTTTCATCGATGGAGACCGCGATGGCCCGGATAAACGCCTCGAACAGTTCTTCCATTTCCCTGATCAGGTTCTGCTGGGTGATCATGACCGAGGCCTGGGTGGCCAGCGCACTGGCTTTTCTGGCCGCATCCTCGTCAAAGGGCAGGATTTCTTTTGTTTTCGGGTCCAGGGCATTGATAAGCTGCAGGACTCCTATGATGGTATCTTCATGGTTTTTCATGGGGATTACCAGCATGGATTTGCTTCTGTAGTTCAATTCTTTGTCAAAGGCGCGGGTGCCCCCGAAGTGGAATTCTTCTGTTGAATAGACATCTTCTATGTTGACGGTTTTTCCGGTGTGAAAAACATAAGAAGAGACATTGGACAAATTTTTGCTGCCGTCGGAAAGATAGAGCTGGACATTTGGGATATCTTTCTGCCTGGCGGTTTTCGCATCATAGTCGATCTGGAGGGTGTCGTTGTGGACAACATGAAACACGAGCTCTTTGCGGGCATTGTCCACAAGATAGAGGGTGCCGCCATCTGCGTTGGCAAACCGCCTGGCCAAAATAAGAATTTTGTCCAGCAGCCGGGATATGTTTTCGTGTTCCCCAAGTGCCTGGCCGATACTTGTAAGCTCGTGAATGCAGTCAGCCTGATCTTCAAGAAAAGGATAGAGCTCGCCAAGAATGTTTTCAATCAGGCGCTTGATTTTTGGATTTTTCAAATATTGAGTGGAAAAAGCCATACAGATTCTCCTTTGAACCGTTATAAAAAGGTCTCATGCATGGCGGTCAAAATAGAGACGAAAAAAATTGACCGTCTGGGGCCGGTAATTGATGCGGGGCCCGCTTGTCTGCCTGTCAAAAATCTGTTTCACTTCATGAATGCCCCATTCATCAATCAAAGCCAGCACATCATCCCAGTTGCCCCTGCTCAGGATTGCTTCCACCACCGATTCTTTTGACAGATTTCCTGTGTCCCCGGCACCCCACCACAGATAAACCCGGGGAAGGACCATGCGCTGATATTGTTTATGGGTCAAATGTGTGTTCATTATGAACTCATTATATCATTTGTAAAGCATTAAATCCAAGCATAAAGATGATATCCGCCGGGCAATCGCATGGCAAAATTTTGCAGATGGAGTTTTGATGGCTTCTGCCTAAATAAAGCGACCGCGGCCGTGTTCCGGTGGCATCCTGTGCCGATACCAGAAAAAAAGGGGTGCATTGTGAAGGCTGCGCCCTGAACCGCAACAACTCGCTGGCGCTCAGACAGGTT
>CAYNHL010000145.1:0-8540 GCA_964397015.1 uncultured Desulfobacterales bacterium
TGGCTAAACCCTTGTTATTACTGGTACCTGGGACGAGAATTGAACTCGTACAGCACTTTGTGCCGAGGGATTTTAAGTCCCTTGCGTCTACCAGTTCCGCCACCCAGGCATATGAGTAGGTTTCTATAATATCCGTGCGGATTTTGCAAGGCAAAATTCGGTTGAGAATACATTGTATTAGGACGTTTTTTTTGATACATAGCTGACATGAAAACTCTTGTTCAAAAACCACTCATCCTGGCTTCAGCCTCCCCGAGAAGAAAAAAATTGCTGGAGAAGATGGGATTGGCGCCAGTAGTAATCCCGGCCCTGATCGATGAACAAAGCATACCCTGGTCCGATCCGGAACAGTATGTCCGGGATCTTGCGTTGAAAAAGGCCATGGCCGTTTCGGCACAACACCCGGATTATTTTGTCATAGGAGCGGATACAATTGTGCTGTGTGATAATACAGTGCTCGGCAAACCGGCTTCAAAAGAACAGGCCGTCGAGATGCTCAATACTCTTTCAGGAAGAATGCATTCAGTTCATACAGGTATTGCGGTCATTCAAGATTCAAACAATCTGGTTGCTCAGCAGTCTGTCAAAACTGACGTATATTTCAAACCATTGACCCGGGATGAAATAAACTGGTATGCCGGAACCAACGAACCCTATGACAAGGCGGGGGCCTATGGTATCCAGGGAAAAGGCGCTTTCATGGTCAAGAGGATCAAGGGGTCCTATTCAAATGTGGTGGGACTTCCGGTATGTGAACTGTTCCAGGTTTTTATCGACCATAACATTGTAGAATTGACAGGAACATTGCCATGACATCCATTCAAAACAATTTTCAAACAATCTTATCGCAGATTCATCAGGCAGCTAAAGCCTGTGGCCGTAATCCCGAAGACATCACACTGGTTGCGGTGAGCAAAAAAAAATCTGTGTCATTGATTCAATCCGGTATCGATGCCGGTATTCGTCACCTGGGTGAAAACTATATCCAGGAAGCCGTGGATAAAATAGACACTATCGGACCGGTGGATGGACTTCACTGGCATTTTATCGGTCACCTGCAGTCCAACAAGGCAAAGCTTGCCGTGCCGTATTTTGATTTAATCCATACTGTGGATTCTTTCAAGCTGGCAAAAGAAATCGACAAACAGGCCGCCAAAGCAAAAAAAGTCCAGGACATTCTGCTGCAGGTCAACATCAGCCGTGAGCAGAGCAAGTCAGGAACAGATCAGGAACAGGTCAGGCAACTGGCCATTGACATCAGTGCTCTGGAAAATGTAGCGGTCAAGGGATTGATGTGCATGCCTCCTTTTTTTGACGATCCTGAAAAAGCTCGTCCATATTTCAGGCAACTGGCCAGGATCCGCAAAGATATTCAGGATCTGTCCAGCCCCGGCCTGTCAATGGAACATCTGTCCATGGGTATGAGCAATGACTTTGAAATTGCCATTGAAGAAGGGGCCACCCTTGTACGGGTCGGCACTTCAATCTTTGGGAGCCGGTCTTGAAAATCCTGCTGCATATATGCTGTGCCCCGTGCTCCATCTATCCTGTCGAACTGCTTCGAAACGAAAATTTTTCAATAATGGGGTTTTTTTACCGACACAATATCCATCCCTTTACCGAGTGCATTAAACGGGAAAATACGTTGAGAGCCTATGCTAAAGATATTGATCTCAAGGTTATCTTCCAGGAAGACTACCAGCTTGAAAAATTTTTGCAGTCATTAGCCTTTCGTGAATCCGACAGGTGCCGGTTCTGTTATTACGACAGGCTTCTTTCCACGGCCAGACTGGCCCGGAGGGGAAAGTTCGATGGATTTACCACCACCCTTCTTTACAGCAAATTCCAGGATCATGAACTGATCAGGGAAACGGGGGAAGCTGTTGCAAAAAAGACCGGCCCCGCCTTTATATATCGCGATTTCAGGGAGGGCTGGAAACAGGGTATTACAAAGTCAAAAGAAATGAACATGTACCGCCAGCAGTATTGCGGCTGCATTTACAGTGAGAAAAAAAGGTATTTCAAGCCGGACCAGGCTGTATTGAATCCAGCCCAGACCTGACCTGCCAGGTCTTTGTTTGATTGCATATACAAATCAGCCTTACCGCACCGCCTTTTTCATGACCTTTATCACCTGGTCGATTACAAACTGTATGGATGCTTTTGTCAGGGTCGGGTGGACCATGAACATCATAGATGTCTCCCCGAGCTGTTTTGCGGCAGGAAGCCTTGTAGTGCCGGATCTTAAGCCGGCCGCCCTGATTTTGTACACATAGTTTTTAAACAGTTCTTCAAGATATATTTCAGGGCATATCCCCGTATTGCAAGGCACACCGGCTTCATTGAGTACATTCAGGATACGCGTCCTGTCCCATTCAGCTTTAACAGCATCAGGCTCGATAAAGACATAATACTTGTAATATGAATGGTAGGTATGCTCGTCTGGAACGGTGATTCTCAATCCCGGTACTGTTTTGAATGCCTGGTTGAACAGACCGGCAAATTCCCTTCTTTGTTCCACCCACCTGTCAAGTTTTTTCAGCATAACCCTTCCCATTGCAGCCTGCATCTCCGTCATCCTGCAGTTGGTTCCGAGCCCGGTGACAAGCCATTTGAACCCCTGGGGATGATCGGCTTCAAGGGATTGCCTGTAATCCTTTCCATGGTCCTTGTAGCTCCATACTTTTTCCCACAGCTCTTTGTTGTTTGTAACAAGCATCCCCCCTTCCCCGCCCGTGGTCATGATCTTGTCCTGGCAGAAGGAAAAAACGGCACAGTCACCATAGCTTCCGGCCTTTTTGCCGCGAAAGGCGGCACCATGAGCCTGGGCACAGTCTTCGATAAAAAGGATGTTGTTCTGCCTGCAGTATTCGCTTATTTTATCCAGCTCACAGGGCCATCCCGCCAGGTTTACGGCAATCACGGCACGGGTTTTCGGCGATACCCCCTTGATGATGTTTTCCAGGGTAATGTTCTGGCTGACAGGGTCTACATCGACAAAGACCGGTACTGCCTGCCGTAAAAGCACGCAGCCTGCAGAGGCTACAAATGACCGGGGAGTGACAATGACCTCGTCACCTTTTTTAATGCCCGATACCCGCAGGATTGAGTCAAGTGCCAGGCTGCCATTGGCAAGGGCTACCGAGTAGTCCGCACCGATGTATGCAGCGAACTCTTTTTCAAACCCTGTGATCTGCTCGCCTGTCCACTGGTTTACTTTACCTGATTGTAAAACTTTTACGGCGGCCTCTATTTCATCGTTGTCAAAACACGGCCATGGCGCAAAATTCATGTTATTCCCCTACCTTTTTGATAATTCTGGCTGGTACTCCGTATGCCATCATATTATCCGGAATATCCTGATTGACAAAACTATGGGCTCCGATTACCGCGTTTTCTCCAATGGTAATCCCGGGCATAATTGTGGTATGACTTCCGATACGTGCATTTTTTTTCAATGTCACCAATCCTTTTTTCTGATCTATGGTGGAAATCGAGTAAATGGAACAATGTGATCCAATTTGAACATGGTCCTGGATCTCGACACCATACCGGGCATTGATATAGGAAAACGCCCCGATATCGGACTTATAACCCAGAGAAAGCCTTTCTGCCCCCTGGACCAGCCAGTTATACTTTGTCAGCCTGCCTTCCGTGATTTCCGGAAAAACCCAGTTTTCGAATCTATTGTCCATAATCAGTATTCCCCATGAACTTTTCGGAAGTCACATGCCCGTTCTGGGTGATGCCCTCACTTTTGAAAACGGTTATAAGCGTTAAAAAAAGAATCTTGATATCCAGCCATAGACTGTGATTCTCAATATACCATAAATCCATTTTAAACTTTTCAGGCCAGCTGACGGCGTTTCTTCCGTTAATCTGTGCCCATCCTGTAATACCCGGTTTCATGTCATGACGTCTGGCCTGCTGCTCATCGTATCGTTCCAGGTATTCCATCAGCAGCGGGCGGGGCCCGACCAGGCTCATGTCCCCCCTGATAACGTTTAAAAGCTCGGGCAGTTCATCGAGACTCGTCTTTCGCAGCAGGGCCCCGAACCGGGTAAGTCTTTCTTCATCAGGCAAAAGCTGTCCTTCATGATTTTTTTTATCTGCCAGTGTCCGGAATTTATAGATTGTAAAAGGCCTGCCGTAAAGGCCGGGGCGGACCTGTTTAAAAAACACGGGACGGCCTAGATTGTACCTGACAAGCAGGAAAACAATTCCGATTACAGGCGACAGGAAAATCAACAGGATGACCGAAATAAAAAAATCAAAAAATCGTTTCATGTCAATTCACTGCCCCGCTGTCTGCTGCACAATGATATTCAGGAACAATATCCTTGAGCAAAAGCCTTACCTGGTCATGCTCCCCTTTTCCGGCAAAGGTTTTCAGGGCATCTATTTTATTTTCAATATCATCCATAACGTCCTGGCGGCAATTGAGTACCATGATCTTATGATGCTCGGTTGATACCACATTCTCCTGGTCGGTTATCAATTCCTCGTACAGCTTTTCTCCGGGCCGAAGGCCGGTATATTCAATTTTGATATCCACATCCGGTTCTAAACCGGAAAAACGAATCAGGTCTCTGGCCATGCTGTCTATTTTAACCGGTTTTCCCATTTCAAGAATGAAAATTTCCCCGCCCTGCCCCATTGCTCCGGCCTGCAGGATCAACTGGCATGCTTCCGGGATCAGCATGAAATATCGAATCATGTCAGGGTGGGTGACGGTTACGGGCCCTCCCTGCTTTATCTGTTTTTTGAACAAAGGAATAACCGAGCCTACGCTTCCTATGACATTTCCAAACCGGACGGTTATAAAATGTGTCCCCGGGACCTGGCAGCGATTGGCCTTCTGGATGAGAATTTCGGCAATTCTTTTTGTGGTCCCCATAACACTTGTCGGGTTGACCGCTTTGTCGGTCGAGACAAAGACAAATTTTTCACATGCATATTTTCTTGCAGTGTCAATAATGTTTGCTGTTCCGACAATGTTGTTTTCAACCGCTTTTAATGGAAACTGTTCCAGCATGGGAACATGTTTGTAGGCGGCTGCATGGAATACGATCTGCGGCCTGGTCCTGGAAAATGTATCGACAATCTCTTTTTGGTTCTGGATATCTCCTAATACCGGTATGATCCCGATATGGGGGAAATTCTTTTTCAGTTCAAGATCGATTTCATAAAGAGGGCTTTCAGCTCTTTCAAATAAAATGATCTGTTCCGGGGAAAACCGCCCGATCTGGCGGCATAAACCTTTTCCGATGGATCCCCCCGCCCCGGTTACAAGCACGCGTTTGCCTCCCAGGTAATCCCCTATTTTATCCTTGTCCAGGTGGACAGGTTCTCTGCCGAGAAGATCCCTGTATTCAACTTTTCGAATGGCGCTCAGCTGAATTTTTCCGTCAATCAATTCTCCCATGCTGGGAACGGTTTTAAATTCCACGTCAGCATTTTTGCACAAATCGACAATATGCCTCATTCCAGCGGCACTAAGGCTAGGGATTGAAATAACGACATCTTCGACCCCGGTGGATGCAACGACATTTTTGAGTTCATCAATGGGCGCAAGCACTGGGATACCATGAATCTTTCTTCCAATTTTACCAGGATCGTCATCCAGAAAGCCGACCACATGGGACTGTACCATGGGATTTTCAATAAACTCACGGCATATTTTCTGGCCGCAGTCCCCTGCGCCGATAATAATCACACCTTTGCTCTCGAGCGGCCGTCTGTTGAATATTTTCATCAGGGCGTTGACAAGATCCGAAAAGGTAATTTTTCCGGTGAATTCTTCGAAACAAAGCCTGGTGGCAACCCTGACTCCCGTGATGAACATGATGGTCAGGCACCAGTCGATTATGAAAACCGATCTTGATACCATCTCAAACCTGTTGATAAAGAGGATGGCGGTGATGACTACCAGGCTTGATACGGTCGAGGCCTTGATTATGATGAAAAGGTCGTTGAGGCTTGTATATCGCCACATGCCCCTGTAAAGGTCAAAAACATAAAAACATGCCAGCTTCACCACGACGATCAGGGGGAACATTTCAATAAATTTCTCGTACCCCCAGCCTGGAATATTGAATTCAAAACGTATCAGGTGAGAAAGGTAAAATGAAAAAAACAGCAGGACAACGTCCACAGCAACAACGACGGCCTGTTTTTTTCTATAGTTACCTGACATCATTCAAACACCCTTTTTTGTCAAACGTGCTTTTTTACGGACCGTATATGTGGTCAAAGTGAATAAAACCGAAAAACCCAGGATTACCAGGAGAACCGCAGGGAGGCCAAAGGCCTGTGCCCATATGACACAAAAACAGATTACAAACTGAAAAACGGCGAATCCCAATGTCACGACCCACTGGGATTGCTGCAGTTCATTGGCCAGCAGCTGGTACATATGCTTGCGGTGCGCCCTGGTTATATTCTCGTGGTTTTTAATCCTGATGGTCATGGTTGTTATCTCATCCAGGTAAAACGGCAGGATAAAGCTGCTCAGGCATAAAAATTCCAGAAGGGTTTCTGACAGTACAATAACCTGTACGGCAAATATAAATCCGATAAATATACTGCCCACATCCCCCATGAACACACGTGCTTTAGGAAAGTTGAAAAACAGAAATCCCACTGAAAAGCCGCAGACAATCAGGCTTGTCACGACAACGGAACTGCCTGCTCCATTAATGAAGCTGTACCATGTCAGAAATCCGAATCCGATCAAGGCTGTCATGCCGGAAATGCCGTTTATGCCGTCCATGAAATTGTACAGGTTTGCCGTGCCGGTCAGGAAAAAAACAAAGAAAATCAGAAGAAAAACATTGCTGATGCCTGAATGATATGACCAGCCAATGCAAAAGGTGATGGCACAAATGAACTGGACAAGCAGCCTGGTTTTGACGGACAGGTCTTTTCGGTCACCGATAAAACTGAAAAGAGAAAGCAGTACAACCGGTATCCAGATAAAATAGTGAATACTGTAATATACGGAGATACAGGTGAAGATAACCGGCAGGCTGAAACCTGCGCCGGTAGGTATGGCACCTACATGTGAACTTCTTCCGTTTGCCACATCCAGAAGATTCAATTTAGGTCCATATATGGATACCCACCATGCAACAATACCACTGATAATGATGGAAAATAGGAATGAAATGAAAAATGCCATTAGTTATGCTGGCCTTTGTCCGTTTTGTTGTTTGTCAAAAAAATTGTATCTATGCTTTCCGCAGGCACAAAGCCGGTCTTGAGCATTTTAGTATTATCATAGATAAAATCAAGGGTTAGTTTGTTGTAGCAGGTATCCAGCCAGTGTTTTTTGCCTGGTAATACGAGTTTGGCACAAAAAATCATACCGCGGACACACCACAGGGGAAAAGGAAGTGTCAACCGGTCGGGTTGATGGCATGATTTCCTGAACACACCAATAATGTCTGAAAATGAATATGGGCGGATATCGGTGACATTGTAAACCTGGAAAACAGGTTGTTGCCTTTCATGGGTTTTCTCCATCAGAAACAGGATGAATTTCATCAGGTTAACCCGGGAAAGGGCTGACATTTTCTGGGTATTTTTACCGATTTTCAAAAAAGCCAGCTTAAAAGGTAAAAATACGCGTTTGTCCAGGTTGATTGTGTAGTCAGTGTCGTAAACCTGGGCCAGGCGCAGGACATGTACCTGTTTTAGTATCCGGCTGTCAAAAAGTGCTTTCAATGCCGCTTCGGCTTCAAGTTTGCTCAGTGAATAATCGCACGACGGGCGGCAGGAGTCCTCTTCGGACACATTCAAAATCCCCTGGTCTTCACCGTATACAAGGACAGAAGACAAAAAAATGAAATGAACGTCAGGGTTTGCCAGGGCAGCCATTCGGGCGATCTTCCGGGTGGCTGCAACATTCGCCTTGCGGTATTCTTCCTTGTCAAAGCTTCCAAGTATCTGCCTTGAAACACCGGCACAGTGGATCACCACATCGAAACGGTTCTGTAAAAAGACATCTTCAAGGTCCGCAGATGAGATAATATCGTGGACCAGGCTGGTCCACCTTTGATTTGATGAATCATTACAGGGGTTTCTATCAAGGGAGAAAACATCATGGGTCCCGGACAGGTTCCGGCAAAGGTAACTGCCGATGACACCGGCTCCCCCGGTAATCAGAATTTTTAAGGGTTTTGGATTGATAGAATCACCAAAGAATTCTCTAATTATGTGTATTTATTCAGCGCTGTCATGAACTATGAATTCATCGAGCTTGTCAAACAATGATTCCGGCCATTGATCCGCGTTTAAAAACAGGTCTTTTTCCTCTTCGGTCAAAGTTTCTTTCACATGGGGCGGAAGGCTGTCAAACGCCTTCCTGCGCTCATCGTTCTTTTTTTTTCTGCTGGCATTGTTACTCATGGCACAATATCCTTACAATATATAAAATATCTTTTATCATGGCCTTTATCTAAAAAAAAACAATAAAACATATATTGATTAAAAACACCATTAAATTTAAATGCTGTATGTTAATCCGGCCTTGTTTTTTT
>CAYNHL010000146.1:0-8455 GCA_964397015.1 uncultured Desulfobacterales bacterium
ATCAAGCATTAAGCTGATACACACTCGCCTTGAACCCGATGGGTGACTGGTGCGGATCAATAAGCCGCAAACCGATACGCCGAAATAACAGGTGCAAACCAGGAATAACGGCCGTAAATGTTGGACTGACAATAACAAGGGGCAAGCAGTCAAGAAAAAAGGAAACTTTTTTCATGGGGGAGGTGTTTTTTTCTTGACTGGCCCTTTAATGGGTGACCCCATTTACTCCGAAAGTTGAGTCAGTAATATGAATTTATCGGTTTTCCAGACCGTTACCCTGTTGAGGACATTGATGATGAAAAAAATAATTTTTCCAAAATTCAGCTGCTTGATTCTCTGCATTCTATTGATTGTTCTGCTTTCTTCCTGTGCCACTGTACCGGTAATCGGCAGGAAACAGCTCAATATCGTTCCCCAGGGGCAGCTTTTGTCCATGAGTTTTTCTGAATATGACAAGTTCCTCGAGTCCAATGCTGTCAGCCGCAACCATCAGGAAACCGAGCGGGTCAAGCGGGTAGGAAACAGGATACAGAAAGCCGTGAAACAATATTTTCAGATGAACGGAATGGCGGATCGGTTGCACAATTATCAATGGGAATTCAATCTGGTAGAAGACGAACAGGCCAATGCCTGGTGCATGCCCGGTGGAAAAGTGGTAGTCAATACAGGAATTTTGCCATATACCCGCGATGATGCCGGTCTTGCAGTGATCATGGGCCATGAGATCGCCCATGCCGTAGCCAATCACGGAAATGAGCGCATGAGCCAGGGGATTCTCGCCCAGTACGGGCAGGTGGCCCTGGCAGAGCTGACAAGGTCCAAACCCGATGAAACCCGTGCCCTTTACATGGCTGCCTTTGGCCTGGGCGCGCAGATCGGTGTTATGCTGCCCTTCAGCCGCCTGCACGAGAGAGAGGCAGACCGCCTGGGGTTGATCTTCATGGCCATGGCCGGATACAATCCGGACAGAGCCATTGAATTCTGGGCCCGTATGACAGAGCAGAACAACAGCAGAAAACCACCGGAATTTCTGAGCACCCATCCGTCGGATGCCACCAGGATACGTAATATCAGAGCCATTCTGCCGGAAGCCCGTCAATATTATCAAAAGTAGCTGTCAGAACCCTTACTCGAACAAATTATTAAAAAGACAGGGGAGTTGACATGAAATACAGAGAAGAAACCGACAGTCTCGGAACGGTCCGGGTGCCAAAGGATGCTTATTACGGTTCCCAGACCCTGCGGGCGATGGAGAATTTTCCAGTAAGCTTTCTGAAACTGCCCGATATTTTCATCCATTCTCTGGCCAGGATAAAAAAACATGCCGCGTCGGTCAACCTGTCGCTCAAATTAATTACTGAGGAAACGGCCGGGGCGATTGATCAGGCCTGCGAAGAAGTCATGGCGGGTAAATTTCAAGACAATTTCCCGGTGGACGTATTTCAGACCGGTTCAGGAACGTCCACCAACATGAACCTCAACGAAGTGATCGCCTGCCGGGCCAATGAAATTTTAACCGGGAAAAAATCGGGCAAATTCCCTGTGCATCCCAATGATCATGTCAACCGCTGCCAGTCGAGTAATGACACGATACCTTCCGCCATTCACGTTTCCGCGGCAATTCTGATTACGCAAACTCTGGTGCCTGCGCTGGAGTCGCTTTTTCTGGAACTTGAGCACAAGGCGGATGAATTTAAAAATGTTCATAAAATCGGGAGAACCCACCTGCAGGATGCGGTCATCATGACCCTGGGCGATGAATTCTCCGGATACGCGCGGCAAGCCCGTCTGGCGATTGACCGGCTCGAACCGGTTCAAGACAGGCTTTGCGTGCTCGCGCTGGGCGGAACAGCGGTGGGAACAGGTCTCAATGCGCACCCTGAGTTTGCCGGGACTGTCATTTCCCGCATAGCGGATGAAACCGGCCTTCCCTTTGTTGAATCCTCCAACCACTTTGAATCCCAGGGGGCTTGTGATACGGCTGTGGAGGCAAGCGGAACCCTCAAAACCATTGCTGTCAGCATGTCAAAAATTGCCAATGACATCCGATGGCTGGCTTCCGGCCCCAGGTGCGGGCTATCAGAAATCAATCTTCCCGGGCTGCAGCCCGGCTCATCCATCATGCCCGGCAAAATCAACCCGGTCATCTGCGAATCCATGATCCAGGTCTGTGCCCAGGTTATCGGCAATGATGCGGCCATAAGCATCGGCGGTCTGGGAGGATATTTTGAACTCAACACCATGCTGCCGCTGGTTGCCTACAACCTGATCCAGTCCATTGAATTATTGTCAGCCGCCGCCAACCTGCTGGCAGCAAAATGCATCAGCGGCATCACGGCCAACGTGGACCGATGCCGAAACAACATTCAAAACAGCCTGGCTATTGTCACCAGCCTGGTACCGCATATCGGATATGACCGGGCCGCACAGATTGCCAAAAAGGCCTTTGCCAAAGGAAAAACCATTGAAACCGTTGCACTGGCGGAAAACATTATGTCCGAACAGGAACTTAAAAATATTTTATACAGGGACCTTTTTCAAAAATAAGTCGACCCTGACCGGGTGAAATTCGAATGATCTGGTTGATAGACTGAGATGTCTGTCGCAATGACCTGCATGTTTTAACATATAAAAATACAGCAATTTACCTATGGAAAGTTTTTATTTTTCAATTAGAATCACAATGATACTTAAGTTAATGCGGCAGTCTTTTATCCGGTTGCCGCCTGACCCTGATCAGCAAAAATCTGGTTATTGCTGAATTCAAATAATTATGAAATCTGGAGGAACTATGCGAAGCTTTTTGAAAAATTTGGTAATCATTTTAATGCTTATTTCATTGAATTTTCTGATGGTCAGCTGCAACACCATGCAGGGTATGGGTGAAGATGTGGAATCCGCCGGTGAATCGATTCAAGATTCAGCCGACTGAAGCATCTTTGATCTGAAACGGCAACAATGAAAGGAAAATTGCCGTGCCTGAGACAGCGCCGTCCAATAAATCACACAATCGACTGGCTGAGAGCAAAAGTCCATATTTGCAGCAGCACGCCAATAATCCGGTAGCCTGGTATCCCTGGGGAAAAGAAGCCTTTCAAAAAGCGAAAAAAGAGGATAAACCCGTTTTTCTCTCCATAGGATATGCTACATGTCACTGGTGTCATGTTATGGCACATGAATCCTTTGAGGATAGAAACGTTGCCGATCTTCTGAACAGGCATTTTGTGTCAGTCAAAGTCGACCGCGAAGAACGTCCCGATGTCGACCAGGTATACATGACAGTATGCCAGGCCCTCACAGGCAGGGGGGGATGGCCGCTGTCCATTTTTATGACTCCGGACAAAAAACCATTTTTTGCCGGCACCTATTTTCCGAAGAATTCGGGCATGGGCATGCCGGGATTTATGGATATTTGCGCAAATATTGCCGATGCCTGGAAAAACAAGCGCAGCGAGCTTATGGAATCCAGTGGTAAAATTACCGCCGCCATACAGCCCGCCGATCAAGAGCATCCCGGATCTCTCATAAATATGGATACCCTGGATCTTTGTTTCCAGCATTTTCAAAAAGCCTTTGATCCGCAATGGGGCGGTTTCGGTCAGGCGCCGAAATTTCCCTCTCCACACAACTATTCGTTTCTGCTTCGATGGCATGCACGCACCGGTGACAAAGCCGCTTTGGAAATGGTGGAAAAATCATTGCAATCCATGCGGCAGGGCGGCATATTTGATCATATTGGATTTGGATTTCACCGCTATTCCGTGGATGAGCGCTGGCTGGTCCCCCATTTTGAAAAAATGCTGTACGATCAGGCAATGCTTTCGCTCGCATATACAGACCTGTTTCAAGTGACCGGAAAGCAGTGTTATGGTCAGGTGGTCAGGGAAATTGCCGAATATGTCCTGCGTGACATGACCAGTCCTCAGGGAGGGTTTTATTCTGCCGAAGATGCAGACAGCGAAGGTGAAGAAGGTTTGTTTTATGTATGGAAACCTCAGGAAATAGTTTCGCATCTCGGGCAAGAGGACGGTGATCTGTTTTGCCGGTTTTACAATATTACGCAGAAAGGCAATTTCGAGCACAATCTCAGTATTCCGCACATGACTGAATCGGTTGATGCTTTTGCTTCACGAAAAGGAATCACGACCCAGGAACTCGTGAAACGGCTGGAAACATGCCGTGAAAAGCTTTTTCATATAAGGGAAAATCGTATTCATCCGCTCAAGGATGACAAGATCCTTTCCGCCTGGAACGGTCTTATGATCGCAGCCCTTGCCCGGGCTTCACAGGTATTGGAGGAACCTTCATATCAGGATGCGGCGCAGCGCAGCGCTGATTTTGTATTGACCGTCATGCGCAGGGAGAACGGCCGGCTTTATCGCCGTTATCGTTTAGGAGAGAGTGCTTTTCCGGGATTTTTGGAAGATTATGCTTTTATGGTATGGGGATTGATTGAACTGTATGAGTCTACTTTTGAAGTACGGTATCTGAAAGAAGCGCTGAATTTGAATGATGTAATGCATGCACTTTTCAGGGACGATGCCGGCGGCGGGTTCTTTTTTGTGGGAAAAGACAGCGAACAGATGATTGTCCAGTCAAAAGATATTTATGATGGTGCAACACCATCGGGCAATTCGGTTGCTGTAATGAACCAGATGCGCCTGGCAAGGATGACCGGCGATACAGCCCTGGAGCAGCATGCCCAGAAAGCCGTGAAAGCGTTTTTTGCTAAAATCATGTCGCATCCGATGGGTTTTACGCAGTTTCTTGCGGCCTGTGATTTTATTATCGGCCCGACCCAGGAAATTGTGGTAGTCGGTAACCCTGGGGACAAGGTGACCAAAAAAATGCTGCAAGCAGTGAAACAGTCTTATCTCCCGAATAAAGTACTTTTATTCCACGGCAAAGAAGGTTCCAGTAAAGAACTGGATAAAATCGCTCCTTATGCGGGAGAAATGGCTTCAGCCGTATCTGATCGGCCGACGACCTTCTGGTGTCAACAATTCACCTGCCGGGAACCGATTACCTCGATTGAAAAACTGGAATCCATCATAACATCACACAGCTGACGGTGAAAAAATCTGAGTTTCGGTAAAAATTCAGCTGTTCTCTATGAACTTGAACTGAAAATCTTCAGTCATCAGAAAATGACATAACAAAAGCAATGCAACAACAAACTTAAATGGAGTTGAGTAAGTGAAAGTGGTAGTTTTCGGCGCCGGCGTATCAGGATTGAGTGCCGCCCATGAACTCGTCGAACTTGGACATGAAGTTTCGGTTTATGAAGCTCTGGATCAACCGGGGGGCTTCTTTCGAAGCGCCCGCGTGCAGCAGAGCAACATGCCCTCGGAATATTCGTGGCACGGCATGGGACCTTGGTATAACAACACTTTTGATGTCATGCAAAAAATTCCTTTCAAGGATGGGAATATCTATGATTTAGCCCTCTCCCTGCCTATAGATTTCGGTGTTTTTCCGGATAATGCCCAGGCGCAATTTTACGACAAACGCTTGCGAAGCCTTCCGCATATGTTCAGGATGAACTGGTGGGAATTTTGCAAATGGTCATATTTAATGCTGAAAACCTGGACTGCGAGGCAACGCAGCGAAAAAAAGTACAGCGGACTCAATGCTGCGGAGGCATGGCGGCCTTTACTGAAAAAGACGGCTTATAATACCTGGCGCTCGTGCTTTGGCCCATGGATCGGTTCAGACTGGTCAAAGGTTTGTTTACATACAGCGGGTGATTTTTTCAGGAAGCAATTGCTGACCAGAAGAAGACATCCGCATCATGATGATCATAATCGTGTTCCATGGATGCATGGCGCAGGGGATGGCTGGTTGTTGTTCAAAGGACCCAGCAGCGAATATTGGTTTCAGCCGTGGATTGCACACCTGAAGCAAAAAGGAGTGAAGTTCTATTGGCAGCAACCTCTGACTGAACTGCAATATGATGGAAGTACCATTACATCCGCGGTCATCCAGGATGAGACGGTCTCAGGCGATTGCTATATCCTGGCCATCAATCCTTTCAGTACCGCAGAAATCCTGACCAAAACACCCGCTCTTGAGAAACAGGAGGTACTTCGTCTGTTCAAGGGGCTTGTTCAGGATGGGCCGCATACGCAGGTATCCTTCAGGCTTGCGTTTATGGACGAGATCAAATTCCCCCGGGAGAGAATGGCGGTGGTGGTGAGTGATTCGGAATTCAACCTGACTCTTTTTGCCACCGAACAGGTCTGGGATAAAAACATCTCCCTGGGAAACGGTATTAAATCCTTGTGGACGGGCACATCCTGTATCAGTACCGTACCGGGAAAAATTTATGGGAAACCTGTTCGCTATTGTACCAAAGAAGAATTCATCGAGGAGATCAAGGCCCAGATTTTTGATTGTGGAGCTCTTGATGAATTGGTTCAAGAAGCCAATAATGGCAAGCGATTGAAAGAATTTCGTCTGGTCGAGGTCGAGGTCTGGCACGAATGGGAGTTTTCCCGAGAAGGAATCAAACACTTGCAACCCAAGTGGGTGAATAGCACAAATACCCATAATTATATGCCTCCACAAACAACACCGATAGCCAATCTGTTTCTGGCCGGATCACACACCAGGACCCAGACACATGTCTGGAGTATCGAGGGGGCTGTGGAGAGCGGCAGAATAGCTGCAAAAGCGATTGATCAGCGCGTAACGGTAATTGATCAGCGTTTGCCTGGATATATCAAAGTACTCGCGAAAATAGATGATCTGCTGTATGCGATCAAAGCCCCTCAGCTTATTGACGTTATCCTGATAGCCGTTTCCGCCATGATATTGTGGTTGTGTTTGGATTACATCATGTAGTGAGGCATGATTTAGAGAATTGTTAATGATTTGGTCAACAAAAAACAAGTTCTTACCCCTCATGGACTGGGGCCTGGCTGTACTGATGGTAACCTGAATCCCAATAGAAAAGGAGCATTATGGAACAATTTGACATCATGATTATCGGCACCGGCACCGCCGGGCAGACAGCTGCCTTTGATCTGGCAGCAAAAGGCTATCGTGTGGCTGTTGCAGAAAACAGCCCGACACCTGGTGGTGTGTGCGCATTGCGGGGATGCCAGGCCAAAAAGTGGTTCTATGAAACCATGGAGGTGGTGGCCCGCAGTCGTCATCTACTGGGGAAAGGCATTACAGAATCACCCGGGATCAGCTGGGAACAGATACAGACACAAAAAAACAAATTTACTTCCAAAATACCAAAAGCCACCATCGCCGGCTTGAAAGGCCGTGACATCACCTATATTCCTGGCCATGCCCAATTCATGGACACCAAAACACTGCGGATCGATACCACTGATTACAAAACCCGTTATATTATTATCGCTTCCGGTGCCATCCCCATGAGCCTTCCCATTGAAGGGATACAGCACACAATAACAAGTGATGACTTTCTTGACCTTACATCCCTGCCACGGCGCATCGCCTTTATCGGCGGCGGTTTCATTTCTTTTGAATTCGCACATTTAGCAGTACGTCTTGGGAGCAGCCGCGGGGAGATTCATATTCTTGAAGCTGCTGACCGCCCACTTGGACCTTTTGACAAAGATATGGTTGCACAGCTGATCAAAGCATCTGAAGATGACGGCATTCATATCCATACAGGTGTTTCCATTTCAAGTGTAACAAAAAAAGATTCCGGGTATACCATTGATTTTGCATCAGGCCCGTCACTTGAAGTAGATCTGGTTGTCAATGGTGCAGGGCGGGTACCCAATATCGAATCTCTCCATCTGGATGCAGCCGGTATCAAGGCTTCCAAAAAAGGCATCTTAGTGGATTCGGCCATGAGGACATCCAAACCCGATATCTTTGCAATTGGGGACTGTGCACAGACTGTGATGCTTGCCAGGGTGGCGGACATGGAAGCCCATACAGCTGCCCGGGCTGTCATGGCCCTGGAAAAAGGCACAGATCCGCCGTCTATTGACTATTCTGCCGTGCCTGCGGTACTTTTCACCTATCCCCAGCTGGGAATGGTGGGTCAAACCGAAGAAAGTCTCCAGCAGAAAAACCTGAGATACTTTAAAAGCCATGATACAGATCTGAACTGGCCCACCTATCGCCGAATCGGTATGAAGCATGCTGCCTATAAGATATTGGTGGATGGAAATGACTGTGTCCTGGGTGCCCATTTTCTGGCAGATAATACGACCGGCATGGTCAATGTTTTTAAACAGGCCATGATTGACAAAACCCCCATTTCCAAACTTCGGGATGACCATATAATGGCCCCCTATCCATCCCGGGAAAGTGATATTCTTTATATGCTCAAATCACTCATTGATTGAGCGCTTTGATTGAGCGGTTGAAAGAATTAAATCAAAAAGAAAGCAGAAGGAGCTGCCCGGCTCTTTCTGCTTTTTTAAAATGATAATCACTGCAACATTCAACCAGACACAAATCAGCTAAG
>CAYNHL010000147.1:0-8427 GCA_964397015.1 uncultured Desulfobacterales bacterium
GGGGGCAGCGGCCAAATCCCTTTCCATGGCAGCAAGCGGCCAGGTTCAGGTACCGTCGGCTATCTCATTTATCGACCCGGATGTTTGTGCCGGATGCCGGGTCTGTATAGGGCTTTGTCCTTATTCAGCCATCGAGTTTGATGAACTGCGGCAGATCTCGGTGGTCAACGAGGCCGTGTGCAAAGGCTGCGGGAGTTGCTCAGGTTTTTGTCCGAGCGGTGCGGCCCGGATACGGCATTTTGATAAAAAACAGATTTTTGCGGAGTTCGAAGGCATCATGGATGCCCTTCATGCAACAGGAACATTATAGGAAAAGAGGATTTCATGGCAGCGCATCATCCATTAATAATTGCATTTGTCTGTAACTGGTGTACATATACGGCCGCCGACCTGGCCGGGACCTCAAGGCTGTCCTATCCTGATAATATCAGGCTCATACGGGTCATGTGCACCGGCATGGTGGATCCCCAGTACATTATCAAGGCATTTCTTGAAGGGGCTGATATGGTTATTGTCAGCGGGTGTCACCCCGGGGACTGCCATTATATCAACGGGAACTACAAGGCTCGCCGCCGCATAAAGCTGCTCAAGGAGATCCTTCCCAGGATAGGTATTGAAAAAGAACGGCTGAAATTGACCTGGATCGGTGCCAGCGATGGTATCGAGTTTGCCAGAACAATGCGGGAACTGGTTGTCCAGGCAGAAAAATACGGTCCGAATCCGGTCACGGCCGGATCCGGGAAACCGGAAACACAAGGAACATAAGGTATGGCAAATCCAAGATTTCTCACTGTTGAAAATGACAATGTTCTGGCAACCATCCGGGGTGTTTTGAAATCCATTTTGAATGCATCTGATATAGCGGCGTTGCTGGTACCCGGTCAGTTCGATTCTGCGCAAAATATCATGCCGGTATTAATAAATGATCCATCATTTCTGGATGATGCAGATCCCTTGAGTCCGGCTTTTGCCTTGAATGCCGCCCGCCTGGCTTCAAAACTGTCAAACAGGCCGGTAAACGGGAAAATAGCCATGGTATTGAGGCCCTGTGAAATCCGGGCCCTGGTCGAGCTTGCCAAGCTCAAGCAGGCTGATCTGGAAAATACCGTTATAATCGGTATAGACTGTCCCGGGGCCTTGACGAGCAAGGACTGGGCCGCGATCGATCAAGGGAGCGGGCAGGATTTATTCCTTTCATTTTATGATGCCTGTCTGTCCGGTGAAGCATCTGATGTCAAGGGGTTTCAGCCGGCTACAGCCTGCCTGGCCTGTGACCGGTTTGTTCCTGAGAACGCAGATATAGTCATCGGACTGTTTGGCATGGATATTCGAAAGCAGATAATGGTAAAGCCGGTCACTTCGACGGGACAGGCCCTTGTGGAGAGTCTGTCAGGAAGTGAAGAAAAGGAACCCAACGCCCGGAAACAGGCGGTGGCCGACCTTGTGGCCACTCGGACAGCCTTCAGGGATGATCTTTTTGACAAGACCCGCCGCGCGGTGGATACCCATGAAAAGTTCGCAAGCTATTTTGACCGGTGCATCAATTGCTATAACTGCAGGGTTGCCTGCCCGGTCTGCTACTGCAGGGAATGTGTTTTCAATACGGATGTCTTTGATCATGACCCGGGCCGGTACCTGCAGTGGGCAAGACGCAGGGGCGCGGTAAAGCTGCCGTCGGACACTGTTTTCTACCATATGACCAGGCTGGCGCATATGAGTCTTTCCTGTGTGGGGTGCGGTCAATGCTCCAATGTCTGTCCCAACGATATTCCGGTAATGGAACTGTTCCGGCTGACTGCATCTGATGTACAGCAGGCATTTGAATACACTCCAGGAAAAGATATCGAGCAGCCTTTGCCGCTGTCAGTGTTCAAAGAAGATGAATATACCGATATTGTGGGGATTACATGAAAATGGAAAAAACAGGAGACCGGACATATCAGGCGTTGGTAGTGGGCGCTGGGATCGGAGGCATCAGGACCGCCATTGACCTTGCCCAGCAGGGGTGCCGCGTCGTCCTGATCGACAAGGGACCGGCTGCGGGCGGTCTTTTAAATCAGCTGGATTTCCAGTTTCCGTCCAATCATTGCGGCATGTGTAAACTGCTGCCGCTTGTCCACAGGGACCAGTCGTCACAGTTCTGCCTTAGAAAG
Organism: uncultured Desulfobacterales bacterium; assembly: GCA_964397015.1. GTDB lineage: Bacteria > Desulfobacterota > Desulfobacteria > Desulfobacterales > Desulfobacteraceae > MADRE2. The sequence continues at coordinate 2,154 of CAYNHL010000147.1, forward strand.
GGCCTTTTCCATGATAATATAGACCTTCTGCCCTCGTGTGAACTGCGTCACCTGGACGGAGAGCCGGGTAATTTCACGGTCAGGCTTCACCAGAAGCCCACCTGGGTGGATCCCGGCCGGTGCGTCGGGTGCGGGCTGTGTGAAGACGTCTGCCCTGAAACGGTTCCGGACTGTTTCAATGAAGGACTGTCCACGCATAAAGCAATTTATCTGCCCATTCCCCATGCCATACCCAATTCGTATGTCATCGATCTTGCCGCCTGCAGCCGGTGCGGTGCCTGCGAAGATATCTGCCCGACAGATGCGGTCCAGCTGTCCAGCTCTGACAGAAAGGCGTTCAATATCCTGGTGGTCGATGATGAACTGAGTATCCGGGATTCTCTCAAAGAATGGCTTGAAGAAGAAGATTTTTCAGTGGATATGGCCCAGTCCGGCCCCGAGGCTCTCGAGAAACTTAAAACCCGGACATACCAGCTCATGCTCACGGATATAAAGATGCCGGAAATGTCAGGGACCCAGTTGCTCAAAGAGGTGAAACAGGCTTATCCTGACACCTGCATGGTGATGATGACAGCCTATGCCACGGTGGAAACCGCGGTGGAGGCAATGAAAACAGGAGCACTGGATTACCTTGTCAAGCCGTTTGATCCTGAAACCCTGATCCCCATGGTTATCAGGATATACCAGGACATCGAGGCTTCACAGGACCGTGAAATAAATGTCGATACCATTGTTTTGAGTACCGGAACATCATTTTATGATCCGGCGGACGAGAAAAATCTGTATGGATACGGTATTTACCCCAACGTAGTCACCGGGATTGAGTTTGAAAGGATGATCAGCCGGACAGGTCCGGGGCAGGGGGAGCTGACACGCCTGGATAACGGCGGCCCTGTGAAAAAAATCGCCTGGCTGCAATGTGTCGGATCACGGGATATTCAGACCGGAGCGGATTACTGCTCTTCCATATGCTGCATGGCTGCCATGAAAGAAGCGGTACTGGCCGGAACATTGCTGGAGCAGAGTGTTGAAACCGTTATTTTCTACATGGACATGAGAACATGGGGAAAATCTTTCCAGGAGTATTACGATAAGGCAGTCATGGATCATGATGTCAGGTTTGAACGGTGTAAAATTCATTCTCTGAATTCAACCGTGCCTGACGGAGACCTGGTGATACGCTACCTGTCAAAAACAGGCGAGCTTGAAGAAGAGATCTTCGACATGGTGGTGCTGTCAACAGGGCAGCGTCCGGGAAGTAAAACCCTGTCCCTGTCACGTACCTGTGATGTTCCCCTCAATGATGCAGGATTTTTTGCCACCCGTCCTTTTTCAGCGGTACAGTCACAAAAGGAGGGAATACTTGTGTCCGGGTCCGCTGGCGGGCTCACGGATATCTCTGAATCCATCATCCGCGCCGGTGCAGCCGCCCGGTGCGCCGGACAGTTCATCGATCTGCCGCAGGATAACGTTGAAGAAAACGAGGATACAGGCCGGACAGCTATCCGGGATGTTTCCCGTGAACCTGTTTCGGTGCTTGTGGCCGTGTGTACCTGTGCAGGTCGGCTGAATCCTTTTATGGATCCAGGCGATCTGGCCAAAAGGCTTGAAAGTGATCCTGATATCGCAAAGGTGGTTTTTATCGACCAGGTCTGTACGGCTGCAGGATGGGAGGAGTTTTCCCAAGAAGTTTCAAAGAGCCGGGCCAACAGGATACTGACTGGGGCCTGTCACCCGTATGTGTTCTTAAAGAAAATAAAGTCCCTGGCCCAGGATACCGGACTGGATCCATCGCTCATGGAAGTGGCGGATATAATGACCCCTGTTTTCAATGCGACCCGGGATGAACTGCATCCGCCCACCAGGCAGCAGTTGTTCAGTGTCCTGAGCCAGGGGATCGAATCACTTAAAAGCCGTGATCCAGTAACTTTAGAGGCTATTGATATCCATCAGCGGGTGATGGTCATCGGCGGAGGCATAGCGGGCATGACCGCCGCCCTGGCAGTTGCAGATGCAGGCTGCCCCGTTGACCTGGTAGAAAAATCCGACCAGCTCGGGGGTAACCTGAACTGGCTTGGTGAAACCCTGGAAGGCCTGTCCTTGAAAGATTTTAAATCAGATACCGTAAAGGCGGTTCAGCAGCATTCAGTTATCACTGTTCACATGCAGTCCCGGCTTGTCAGCTTTGAAGGATCTGCCGGACGGTTTCATGCAACAATTGAAACCGGGGAAAACAAGGCCGTGGATCTCATGCCAGGGGCGGTCATCCTGGCCACCGGTGGACATGAGGCCGGGACAACTGCCTTCGGGCATGGGGACCATGCAGCCGTTGTCACCCAGAAGGAGCTTGAAATCAACCTGGCTGAAAACCGGCTGGCCCCGGAACAGTGCCGCACAGTTGTAATGATTCAATGCGTGGAATCCAGGATGCCGGACTCACAGAATTACTGCAGCCGGGTATGCTGCCCCACCGCACTCAAACATGCGAATCTTATTAAAAAACTGAACCCGGATGCTGATATCTATATACTTTACAGGGACATGATGACGTGCGGATTTTCTGAAGTTTGTTTTACAAAGGCCCGGGAGGATAATATCATCTTCATGGCATATGACCCGGAGAGTCTTCCCGGCGTGGAAATACAAGAAGACACTGTCCATGTCACCCTGACGGAACCGGTGCTGCAGCAGCCTGTCAACATCGAGGCCGACCTGCTCGTGCTGGCTACAGGTATCGTGCCCGAGCTGCCAGAGGATCTCGCTGCCATTCTTGGTATAGAGGCGGACTCTCATGGTTTTTTCAAAGAGGCCGAATCCAAGTGGAGGCCGCTGGATGCACTCAGGGAAGGGATTTTTGCCTGTGGCATCGTCCAGGCCCCAAGATCGGCTGTTGATGCCGCGGATACCGGCAGGGCGGCGGCACAGCGGGCCATAACCCTTGTTTCAAACCCGGTATATACTCCGGACAGACAGGTGGCAAGGGTCCGTCACAGCCTGTGCAGCCTCTGTGAAAGATGTATCGATGCCTGCCCATATGGTGCCAGGACGCTCAACATGGATCGTACAAAGATACAGGTGAACGGGATAATGTGTCAGGGTTGCGGTGCCTGTGCCGCGGTCTGCCCCAATGGTGCCGCCATTCTCCCGGTATACTCGAGCCGGCGGATGCTGTCCGTGATTGACGCGGCGTTTGAGACCCTGGAAAACTGATTTGTCACGACAAGGTATAAAGGAGTGATGGTGTGAGCACAACCTTGAATCAAATGGCTGCAATAAAAGAAATGATACAGCCCTGTATACAGTGCGGAACCTGTACCGGTTCCTGTCCCAATGCCTTTGCCATGGACCATTCGCCCAGGCAGTTGTGGCAGATGATCCTCAGTGACCGGTACGAAGAGGTTCTGTGCAGCAAAACCTTTATTCTTTGTTCATCCTGCTATTACTGTACATTGAGGTGCCCTAGGGGTCTGCCCCTGACCCGGGCCATGTCGGCACTGACCCGCCTGGCTCGAATTGAAAATCCGTCCAGGTTTAAAAAAAGCCATGTATTTTACAAACAGTTTTTGGAAAGTGCCAGACGTCATGGCCGGGTGAATGAAACCGAACTGATGGGACTGTTTTTCCTTGAAATGAAAAACCCTCTACTGCCGCTTGACTACACGGGTGTGGGAATGAAATTTATATTGAAAAAGAAAATCAGCCTGCCGGTTTTAAGCAGAAGTCATCCCGGCGGGCTTGACAAAATTTTCAAAAAAGCACTGGAACTGGAGACACGGGCATGAAATATTTTTACTATCCCGGCTGTTCTTTGGAAGGTACGGCAAAAGAATATAATTTATCCACTGTATCCTTGATGCGGGCGCTGGGTGCCGAGCTTGTGGAGATCGATGACTGGGCATGCTGCGGGGCCAGTGCCGCGCAGGCCGTATCCGACCTGCTGTCATACGTGCTGCCGGCCCGGACACTGGCCATTGCCGAAAAAATGGGACGTGCGCAGGGAGAAGACCTGGATATCCTTGTACCGTGCAGCGCCTGTTATTTGAACTTGAAAAAAGTGTCCGAGGATACCATGACCGATGCCCGGCTGCTGAAACGCATCAATGAAGTGCTCAAAGAAGAGGATCTCGTGTTTGAAAACCGGCTTTCGGTCCGCCACCTGCTCGATGTGCTTGTCCGGGACGTAGATGTTTCCATGGTGCAGGAAAAAGTCAGGCACCCCTTTAAAGGTTTTACAGCTGCGCCTTATTACGGATGCCAGTGCCTGCGGCCATTTACCGTGTTTGACGACCCACAAAGACCTGTTACCATGGCGCCCTTCATCCGGGCGGCCGGTGCATTGGTGCATTCATGGGAGATGGGCGGCCGCTGCTGCGGTGCTTCACATATGACCACCAAACCGGAGGTGGCCCGGGTGCTGGTAGCCGGCATTTTAAAACAGGCCCGGGGGGCAGACATGATACTGACGGTCTGCCCCATGTGCCAGATGAACCTGGAGGGGTTCCAGAAAAAGATTTCCGGGATCAGTAAAGAATCCCTTGATATCAGCGTTCTTTATCTTCCCCAGTTTCTGGGGATGGCAATGGGGTTGTCCGGGGATGAAACCAGGATGGATTTGAACCTCTGTGTCACGAGCGGGTTCAAGGAAAAGTACCAGTCACTGATCTCCGGCACACCGGCCCTGGCGCCGGCGCCGGCTTAATCTTCAGGCACAAGGAGGCTCGTTATGTTTACAAAAATTTTGTTGGCAACCACCCCCAATGACGAAAGTAAAGGTGCTTCCAACCTGTCTTTTGCACTGGCAAGGCCCAGCAGTTCCAAACTTTTTATTTTCCATGCATACGGGCTTGCCGAAGAGGGATGGAGCAGTATCAGGTACCTGCTGCCCTCGGGAAAAGTAGATGAGGTTACCCGGGATATGGAAGCCTATTTTGAAAAAGAACTGTCAGGGATTGAAAACTATGAAATCAGCGTGGTGCCGGGGGTACCCCATGATGAAATCCTGCGGTATGCCAGGAAAAAGAAAGTGGACCTCATCGTGATGGGCCCCCACAGGGTGGAGCACAACCAGCCGCGCATCTGGGGACTGACGGGCAGCACCCTGCAGAAAGTCAGTCTCAGGGCACGCTGCCCGGTCATGATCGTGCCGCCCGATGTTCCCAAAATTTTTCCGTCCTCCGATGTTGAGCTGTCCAGGGAAGATCGCGCCGCTTACAAGATCCTGGTGGTGGATGATGAACTCTCTTTGCGGGATTCATTGAAAGAGTGGCTGGAGGAGGAAGGGTTCACCACCGGCATGGCTGAATCCGGGCAGCAGGCACTGGAAATGCTGGCTGCCGATGAATATCACCTGATGCTGACTGATATAAAGATGCCGGGAATGGACGGGGTAACGCTCCTGAATGAAGCCAAAAAAAATCACCCTGAGCTTTCGGTTGTCATGATGACAGCCTATGCAACCATCGACACGGCATTGACAGCCATGAAGACAGGAGCGCTGGATTATCTTGTCAAACCCTTTGATCCGGATACTCTTATCCCGAAAGTATTGAAAATACACCAGGACTATGAGGTTACCAAAGGACGGCTGCGCGTGGCGTTCTCCAATATCGTTCTGGCGACAGATTTCAGCGAACCGGCCAACTGCGCGTTCAATTTTGCCGTTGACATCGCACAGTATTATGATGCAAAGCTGCATGTTTTCCATGCTCTCCCGGCATCCGCCGGGCATGATGCCTATTTTGAACAAAAAGTCATCGAGCAGAATATCCAGGATGCCCTGGGCCGTATGAAAAAACGCTACGGCGACACTTTGAACGGCATGGTGGATTACTCCATGGATGCCTGGGAGGGGGTGCCCCATGTGGAAATCCTGAAATTCGCCCGCTGGCGGTATGCAGACCTTATTATCATGGCCCATCACTCAAAGGCGGATGATCCGGAAAAAGCCCTGCTCGGATCCACGGTCATCAAGGTAGCCTCGAGCTCCAGGTGTCCTGTTCTCAGTATCAACAAAGATTTTGTGCCAAGTTGCGGCACATGACAGGAGAAAGAGATGGCCGGCGAGAACCAGTGGAAAATCCTGCTGATCGATGATGAAGAGGGAATAAGGAAGATTACTTCCATTTCCCTGGCCGACTGGGGGTATGAGGTAAAGACGGCGGAGAACGGAAAAGAGGGTATCGATGTGTGTCACAGCTTCAATCCGCAGATCGTTATTACCGACATTAAAATGCCCGGCATGGAGGGGACGGAAGTTCTGAAAAGGGCCAAGGAG
>CAYNHL010000148.1:0-8396 GCA_964397015.1 uncultured Desulfobacterales bacterium
AAATTAAGCAAAGTGATGCGTTTGATTTAGATCAAGACAAGGCAAAAGAATTTGACAAAAGATTTAAAGAAAAAGAAAAAAAGTATCAATATAGTCAAGAGCTATTTAAAATGAACATAAGAGCTTACTTAAAGCAAGACAGCTAATTAAAGCAGCCCCCAATGTCAAGACAGTTGTTCATTCAATTTAAGCGTCATTTTTACATTGCCCGCTCCAATTCTTTAAAATGATTTTCGACACACTTGTAATATGCGCTTGCCTCAGGATTGCGCGGCTGCTAAACATCAAAATTATATAATGAAATTTTAAATTCCAATTGCTAAAACAAATAAAAACAGCAATTATAAAAAGGTCTTTATTGTTGATGACAAAAAACTAAACCGGGCATCACTGATGTTAATATATTAAATACATGTTTAAAAACCTTTATAAAAGCGGGAGAAAGGGGATTGAATCCAACTGATATTAATGATCCTGAATATTTTCATCGGGTGATCGACTGCCAGTTTGCATGTCCGGCACACACCCCTGTGCCGGAATACATAAGGCTTATCACTGAAAAAAAATATGCTGATGCTTATATGATTAACTGGGAATCCAATGTGTTTCCGGGGATTCTGGGCAGGGTATGCGACAGACCTTGTGAACCGGCCTGCAGGAGAGGCCGGGTGGAAAACAAGGCTGTAGCCATATGCCGCCTCAAACGGGTATGTGCTGACAATAAAGGGGATATCACCAGCCGGTTACCCAAACCTTCAGGTGGGAAAAAATGGAAGAAAAACGGAAAGAAAATTGCCCTGATTGGTGGAGGGCCTGCATCACTGACCGTGGCCAGGGATCTTTTGCCTCTGGGCTACAGTATTGATCTGTATGATGACCAGGCTGAGGCCGGCGGATTTGTCCGAAGCCAGGTTCCCTCTTTCCGGCTGCCTAAAAAGGTGCTGGATGAAGAAGTGAATAACATCCTGAACATGGGTGTAACTACTCATTTAAATACTTATATCTCCAGCATGAAGGATTTTCTCACCAGGGGCCATGATGCTGTTTTTGTAGGCACTGGCGCCCCAAGAGGACGTGACCTCGATCTGCCGGGCAGGCAGGCGGCAAAAGAATTTGTTCATGTAGGTATTGAATGGCTGGCCGGTGTTCAGTACGGACATACAAAAAAAACTGGTAAAACAACCCTTGTGATTGGCGGGGGCAATACCGCAATGGACTGCTGCAGGACAGCCAGAAGGCTTGGCGGGAAAAAAGTCAAGGTCGTTATCCGGGGGGCACGCAAAGACATGAAAGCATCGCCCTGGGAGGTTGAAGATGCCATCAGAGAGGATATCCCGGTTTTGGAACATCTTTCTCCCTTAGAATTTGTTATGGAAGGAGATCACCTGAAAGGAATGAATTTTAAGCGACTGCTGAAAGGTAAGGCAGATCAGGAAATACTTTTCATTCCCTGCGACGAAGTCCTGCTGGCTGTGGGACAACAAAATGCCTTCCCATGGATTGAAAAAGACATCGGTCTTAACTTCGATGATAATGGCAGACCCCGGGTGGATGAAACCACTTTTCAGTCTGATCTTGATCATGTTTTTTTTGGAGGTGACGCCGCTTTTGGACCAAAGAACGTTATTACCGCAGTGGCCCATGGTCATGAAGCCGCAATCTCCATTGACCTTTTCTGCAATGGCAGGAACCTTACAAAAAGACCGATGCCTTTTACCAGGCTTGCCGGCCAGAAAATGGGGCTTCGTGAATGGATGTACAGCAGCAAGGTTTCTGAAGAGGGCAGGCATAAGGTACCTGTGGTATCAAAGGTCAAATCCATTAAAGACCGTCTCCTGGAAGTCGAACTGGGATTTAATCCGAAAATAGGTTCTAAAGAGGCTTTTCGCTGCCTTAATTGCGATGTCCAGACTGTTTTTGCTGAAAAAGAATGCATTGAATGCGATGCCTGTGTGGATGTCTGTCCCACAACCTGTATTAATTTTTTAAAAAACAAAAGTGAAGAGGAGTTAAGATCCAGCCTTCTGGTTCCTGCAAAAAATACTTCCCAGCCCCTCTTTGTCTCTGGCCCTCTTCCTACCGGAAGGGTAATGGTCAAGGATGAGGATTTGTGCCTTCATTGTGGATTGTGCGCAGAAAGATGTCCTACTGCTGCGTGGGACATGCAGAAATATATCTATAACGCGTCAAAGGCAGGACAAAGATGAAAAAACTCAAGAGTGTAAATGATTTTGTTATCCGGTTTGCCAATGTGAACGGGTCCGGCTCTGCCAGTGCAAATGGTCTTTTTGCAAAATCGGTCTTCAGGCATGGCGTGTTCGTAAGTCCCAAAAACATTTTTCCATCCAACATACAGGGCCTGCCGACCTGGTATGAAGTCCGGGTCAGTGAACACGGAAGCCTGGGCAGAAGAGGCGGATATGATTTCATTGTTGCCATCAACGGCCAGACCCTTGAAAAGGATTACGATGATCTTTTGCCGGGTGGATATTTTATGTATGATTCAACAAGAGCCCTTTCCGATCATTTTAAACGCAAGGATATCTCACTCATCGGTATGCCTCTGACCGATATCTGTAACCGGGAAATTGAGAATCCAAAACTGCGGCCGCTGATGAAAAACATCCTCTATGTTGGGGCACTTGCCTTTCTGCTGGATATGGAATTTTCCGTTCTCACCGATTCCATCACAAAGCAATTCAGTAAAAAGCCCAGGCTGGCAGAACCCAATATCCAATGCCTGGAGCTTGGGTTTAACTATGCATCCAGCCATTTTAAAGATATATGCAATCTCTCGGTAAAGCGCAGTGATAAAGTGAAAAACCACATCCTGATGGACGGCAACACCGCTACCGCATTAGGAGCTCTTTACGGCGGTGCAACCGTTGCCGGATGGTATCCTGTCACACCATCCACCTCAGTGATCGAGTCCTTTGACAAGTTTACCCGCCAATACCGGATGGATGAATCCGGTAAAAAAAAAGCTGCCATTATACAGGCAGAAGATGAGCTTGCTGCTTTGGGGATTGCAATAGGAGCTTCCTGGAACGGCGCCCGTGCTTTTACCGCCACATCCGGACCCGGGATATCCTTGATGAACGAATTGCTGGGCCTGGCCTATTTTGCAGAAATCCCCGTGGTGCTGATCAATGTCCAGAGAGCCGGTCCCAGTACCGGCATGCCCACACGTACCCAGCAGTCGGACATCCTTGCCTGTGCCCATGCCTCCCACGGTGACACCAAACATGTGCTGATGTTTCCCTGCGATCCAAAAGAGTGTTTCGATATGGCTGCAGACAGCTTTGACCTGGCGGAAGAACTGCAGACCCCGGTGATCCTCATGAGCGACCTTGACCTTGGCATGAATGATCATACCTGTTTGCCCATGGAGTGGGATGACTCCCGTGAATATTGCCGGGGAAAAGTTCTTGACAAAGACCAGCTTGACACCTTGTCCTGTAAATGGGGACGGTATCTGGATACGGATGGGGATGGCGTCTGTTACCGGACATATCCAGGGACCCACCCGGAAAAAGGTGCCTTTTTCACCCGTGGGACCTCCCATGACGAATATGCAGTTTATACTGAAGACACTGATGTTTATAAACGTTGTATGGAGCGGTTGTCCAGAAAATGGCAGACCGCAAAAACCCTTGTACCTGCACCACGTATAAAAATACATGGTATGTCAGGCGCCCCTGGTGCAATTTTTTATGGTACCAGTGCATACGCCGCATATGAGGCGATGGAAATGCTTGACAAAAAGGGCATTGGCATTGACACCATGCGTTTAAGGGGATTTCCCTTCCAGGACGAGGTCCAGAATTTTATCGACCAGCACGAAATGCTTTTTGTAATCGAACAGAACCGGGATGGACAGATGCGCACCCTGTTGATAAATGAACTTGGTTGTACTCTGGACAAGCTGATTTCCATCACCCATATTGATGGTACGCCTATTAATGCAAGGCATATCTGCCAGTCCATCGAAGAACGGCTGATAAAAATCCAGCTCCCGAAAGGAGGTGCCCAATGAGTTCCAAGCGCCCTGTATTCCGTCATCCTGATCTGCCGAAAAATGATCTGGGGTATACCCGTCGAGATTATGAAGGAGGAGACTCCACCCTGTGTGCCGGATGCGGCCATGATTCAATCAGCAATTCCATTATCCAGGCATGCTTTGAGCTTTCCATAGAACCGCATCGGGTGGCCAAACTGTCAGGTATTGGATGTTCATCCAAGACGCCGGCATATTTTCTGGGCAAATCCCACGGATTCAACTCGGTCCACGGCCGGATGCCCTCCATTGCTACCGGAGCCGATATGGCCAATAAAGATCTTTTATATATTGGTGTTTCCGGTGACGGAGATACTGCCTCCATTGGTATGGGACAATTTGTACATGTTGCCCGGCGCAACCTGAATATGGTTTATATAGTAATGAACAACGGTTGCTACGGTCTGACCAAAGGCCAGGATTCTGCTACGGCAGACAAGGGATCTTCCAGCAGGAAAGGCCGTCCAAACCCTTTCCAGGCTGTTGATCTGTGTGAAATTGCGATTCAGCTGGGAGCCGGATTTGTGGCCCGGGGGTTTTCAGGAGACAAGGAACAGCTGGTCCCGCTTTTAAAGGCAGCGATACTGCACAAGGGATTTGCCCTTGTTGATGTAATTTCTCCGTGCGTTACCTTTAACAATACCCAAACCTCTACCAAGAGCTATCACTGGGTCCGTGACCATATGGAAGCAACCGCCACCTTTGATTTCATTCCCCCCCGGCATGAAATAACCGCAAGATATGAAGAGGGGACAAATCAGTCTATCACTCTGCATGACGGAACCGTCCTCCAGCTTCACAAGAGCGATAATTTCTTTGATGTCACCAAAAGACTGACTGCAATTAATGCGCTGGAACATCATCGGGAAAAGGATCAGATCCTCACAGGGATACTTCATGTCAACGAGACTCTCCAGGATACCCATGATATTCTCGAGACCACGGACAAACCATTGAACGCTTTGACCCAAAAGGAATTATGCCCCGGAAACCAGGCACTTCAACAGATTTTTGATAATTACAGATAACTTTTCCCAAAAAGAATTGAGGGACATCCTTATAGCTCCTTTGCTGAAAAAAAGGTAAACATCATGAAAAAAGTGCTGCTGGGATTGCTGGTTCTGATTCTCATCATTTCAGGCTGGGTATTAAAGCTCGTCTGGGATGCTGGACAATTCAAAGATCTGACCCCCCATTTTGCAGGGACCTGCAGGAAAGTATACGGGGTAGTCGGCCCTGAGGACATTACCATAAATCCAAAAACAGGGATTGCATACATCTCGGCTTATGATCGGAGGGCCGTTCTGAACGGACAGGATGGGAAAAGTGGAATTTACGCCTATGATACCCGCCTTGATAATCCGCAGCCGGTATTGTTGACTTCGGGTCCGGGAAATGATTTCAGGCCTCACGGAATAAGCCTTTATTCATCTGCTTCAGGTGAAGATCGACTTTTCGTTATCAATCACTCCGGAAATCAGCACAGCATTGAAGTCTTCGAAATCAAGACTGAAACACTGGAGCACAAAAAGACTTACAAAAGCCCCCTGCTGATCTCTCCCAACGATATTGTGGCAGTGGGATCGGACAAGTTTTATGTGACCAACGATCATGGCAGTCCTCCCGGATTTCAGCGAACCCTGGAAGATTACCTGAAACTGTCAAATGCGGACGTGGTGTATTATAATGGAACAGAGTTTTCACAGGCTGCAGCCGGGTTTCAATATGCAAACGGCATCAACATCAGTGCTGACGGAAAAACAGTCTACCTGACCACAACCATCGGAAAATCCCTGCATTTTTTCAGTAGAGATACCGAGACCGGAGCGCTTAAGGAAAAATCAGTCATAAATCTTAATACGGGACTGGATAATATAGAACTGGACCAGGACAAAAATCTCTGGATTGGATCACACCCAAAACTGCTTACTTTCATCGCTCACGCTGGAGATCCGAAGAAGATATCCCCTTCACAATTGTTCAAAATCTCATCCCTCAGTCTGGATCAACCTGTTGTGGATGAAATCTACCTGAACAATGGTGAGGAGCTTTCAGCCTCAAGTGTGGTTGCCGTGAAAGGCAAAAGGCTGATTGTGGGTGCGGTTTTTGATGATCATATTCTGGATTGCACTTTGGATTAGGGTAAAAACAACTCACACTTTAGATAGGATGGAGACAAAACAGGGGGCATGAACTTTAAAAATCAAGTTTTCTTTTTGCTTTAAATCTTTGAAAAGCTGGTCGGGATGAGAGGATTTGAACCTCCGACCCCAGCGTCCCGAACGCTGTGCTCTACCAGACTGAGCCACATCCCGACAAGAGCCTTAATTATGACTTTTTGATGCAAATGTCAATCAGAAAATATTTTCTTTCATTATTGTCGCATCCCGGGCCGGCCCTACAGACACTATCTTTACACTGACACCGGTTATTTCTTCGATCCTGGAAATATAGTCCCTGGCATTTTTGGGAAGCTGGTCATAATTCAATATATGGGTTGTCGGTGTCTTCCATCCGGGCACGGTTTCATACACCGGTGTGCATGATCTCAGAACATCGATACTGGCTGGGAATTCATCGATTACTTGTCCCTGGCAGGTGTAATGGGTACAGATCTTAATTTCTTCAAAATCATCCAGAACATCCAGTTTGGTTATCGCCATGCCGGTCAGGCTGTTCAGGCGGACGGCATTTTTAAGGATTACCATGTCCAGCCATCCGCAACGGCGCTTGCGCCCGGTAGTGGCGCCGAATTCACCTCCCGTGACTTGAAGCTTCTCACCTGATTCATCGAAAAGCTCAGTTGGGAAAGGACCTTCGCCGACCCTTGTGGTGTATGCCTTGACAATTCCAATGATGTTGTCAAGACATACCGGGCCGACACCTGATCCGCAGGCGGCATTTCCTGAAACTGTCGAGGATGAAGTCACAAAGGGATATGTCCCGTGTTCGATATCGAGGTGCGTTCCCTGGGCCCCCTCGAACAACAGGTTTTTTCCCTGCCGGATGCTTTCATTGAGAATCACGGAAACATCACTGATATATGGTGCCAGGCGATCCTTCAAGCCCAGGAAATGGCTGATCACCTCATTGGCATCAACCGGATCGGAATTGAAATACCTGGTCAGGAAAAAATTTTTTTCATCCAGTATTTCAGTGACCTTTTTTGTAAACAACTCCGAATCGAGCAGGTCGGAAAACCTGATACCACGCCTGGAGGCCCGGTCTTCATAACAGGGACCTATTCCCCTGCCGGTGGTCCCGATCTTTCCTTCGCCCTGCCTGATCTCCCTGGCCATGTCGATATGCTTGTGGTAAGGCATGATCATATGGGCCCGATCGGAAATCTTGAGCATATCCGGAGCCACGTTGATACCATTTTCAATCAGGTAGTCCATTTCCTCGAGTAGCACGACCGGATCAACCACAACGCCGTTACCGATAAAACAGGTTTTCTGCTGAATGATCCCGGATGGAATCAGGTGGCTGATAATCTCCTTGCCGTTTACAACCATGGTATGCCCTGCATTGTTTCCGCCCTGGAACCTTATCACGCAGTCGGCATGCTCACTCAATAGATCAACTATTTTCCCCTTGCCTTCATCCCCCCACTGGGTTCCGACAATTACTGTATTTGCCACGAGTTACTCCTCTTGTTTCTGAAAAATCCTTGAATCATTTGCCTGGCCTCCTGTTCCATCACACCGGACCTGATTTCAAGACGATGGTTTAACCTGCTGTCTGTGCTAAAATTGTACAAAGATCCGGCAGCCCCCCATTTAGGGTCACTGGCGCCAAAAACCAGCCGTTTGATCCGTGCATGAATTATGGCACCCATACACATGATACACGGCTCGATGGTGACATACATCGATGTATTTACCTGCCGGTAATTCCGGGTTTTTTGGCAGGCCGCCCGCAATGCTTCAATTTCAGCATGACTGGTCGGGTCATTCATGGTTACCGGTCGGTTAAAGCCGGTGCCGATCACGTTACCGTCACAATCAACCACCACTGCACCTACCGGGACTTCGTCTGCCTTAAGGGCCCTGCCGGCTTCCAGAAGAGCGAGCTCCATATAGTACTGATCTTCATACATGTCAGGTTTACTTATATGCATCTTTTTGATCGAGGTCAAACAAATTCACCGTATTGTCAAATAAGCTTCTTTTCAGGAGCACAACAGGAAAGGCAACCGAAATTTTTACCAGGAAAATCTTGATATCTCTTAAAAACCCTGTTATATAGTGTTTCCATGTTGCGCGCCCGTAGCTCAGTTGGATAGAGTATCTGGCTACGAACCAGAGGGTCGCCTGTTCGAATCGGGCCGGGCGCGCCA
>CAYNHL010000149.1:0-1199 GCA_964397015.1 uncultured Desulfobacterales bacterium
CCATGACGGAATTGCGTTCTGTGCCTGCAATAAACAACCGCATGCGGTATTCAGGAAACCCGGCAGGTGTGCCCATCATCTGCCTCCTTGTGCAGGGGTTTTCTGCAAAAACACAATCCCGTTATCTGAAATGTGAAAATTTTCATGCTTTCTGGAATGATGGGTGCCCCTGGATTTTATCACCGTCATCTCCCGTTCAATTTGAGAGCCGCTGTCGATAAACTTCAAGGAGATCAATGTGTCACAAATGGAAGATATGGAGGCGGTTAGGCTTGCGGATGACTCTGGTAAAATCTGGTCGGTCATCAGGCAGGTGATCTTTTCAAGTTTGCAGGTATATATGAGCCTGACCAGAAAATCAAAGGCTGCTGTTTTGCTGCCCATGCGCCGGCATGCGGATATGCTGTCGATGACCAGGTGGTCGGGTTTGAACAGGGCTGTTTTTTGGAGCAGTTCAAAAAGATGTTCTTCATGCCCCAGGGCTTCAGGCAGTGCAACGTGAAATTGCAGTTTTCCTGTGTCAACCGCTGCCTGCAGATCGATCCCCGGGGAGATCATGCTTTCTATAATTGCAGGGGATGCTTCTTCAAAACTTATGAATAACACCTTTTGCCCGGCATTGCAGCATGTAGCGGCAAAGGTGGCGGCAAAGGTGGTTTTGCCGATGCCGCTGTCCCCTGATATTACAATGCTCGCTCCTTGACGGTATCCGCCACCCAGTGCTGCATCCAGACCCGGGATCCCGCTGGAAACAAAGGGACCCGGAGGGGGGTATTGAAGTGCAATGCCGGTGATGGGCAGCACATTTATTCCCCGTTTGTTTATCACATAGGGGTGTTCATTGGGAATGAAGCCCGATCCACGGTATTTGACTACCCGGACCCGCCGCGTGGCCACCTGCTGCTGTATACGCAGATCAAGAAAAATGACACAGTCCGCCATATAGTCTGCAATATCAAAACCCATACTCTGTTTTGACACTGGAAACACCTTGGTGGTCAAAAGACAGGTAAAATTCTGCTGTTTCAGCCATGCATTAATGTGGTAAAGTTCTTTTTCTCTTTGCTCCTGGTCATTGAAAACACGCAGCAGTATGTCCAGGGCATCGATCATTATGATCCGGGCATTCAATTGCTGCGCCTTTCCCTGGATAATTGCAAGCAGCCCATCAATGCTGAATTCACCATTTTTCAGAAGGT
>CAYNHL010000149.1:1209-8201 GCA_964397015.1 uncultured Desulfobacterales bacterium
GCATGCAGTAAAAAAAAGTGCCCGTTCTGTTCAAGTGCCTTGATATCCATCCCCACTGTAAGGGCATTTTGTCTGATATCTGCTGCACTTTCTTCAAAAGAGACAAACAGGACAGCGTTGCCGTTAACAGCGGCATGATATAAAAACTGCAGCCCTGCCAGTGTCTTGCCGGTTCCGGCTTCTCCTTTGACAAGGGTGGTCCGGTTTTCGGGAAAACCCCCGTGAAGAATGTTGTCAAGCTCCACAATACCGGTTGGTGTTTTGACAATTTTTTTTGTGCCTGCAATTAATGTGTCTGTATGATCGTTGAGAATGGATTTTCTCCTTGGTATAATGTTTGATGCCAAACCCTTTAAATCCCTATCAGAATTTAATTATAATTGCAAATCGGTGGGGTCAGGCTTGTTTTATTGTGTTTTTATCATAAATCCTTTCTTAGCAAAGGCTAAAAACGCAATAATGCAAGCCTGACCCCACTTTATCACTGTTCATCATGAAATATCCCGGGAGGGAACATAATCTTCCAATGGACCCAGGGTGTCAAGATCGTGGGAGAAAACAGCTTTTAAAAATGTATCCACCCACCAGTATATATCTGTTTTTTTGACAATTCTGCGTAACGCGCGCATGCGTTTTTTGCGCTCATCAGGCCCCATGCGGCAGGCCAGGTCAATGGTATCGGCAATCCCCTCGATATCGTGGGGATTGACCAGAAGTGCGTGTTTATGCAATTGGCCGGATGCGCCGGCAAACTCACTCAATATCAGCACGCCGTCTAAATGGATATTGGAGGCACAATATTCTTTGGCCACTAGATTCATGCCGTCCTTGAGCGGTGTAACCAGGGCAATATCGGCGGCCCGGTATAAAGCGGTCAATTCGGTTCTGTCAACGCTTTGATAAAGATAGTGTATGGGAACCCAGCCCGGCTGGGTGAATGTGCCGTTAATCTCACTGATCAACTGCTCGATCTCATGCTTGAGGTTTTCATATTCAGGAATGTTCTGCCGGCTGGGGACGACAATTTGAATCATGCTGATCTTTTTTTTCAGTTCCGGATATCTCTGTAATGCATTGCGAAAAGCCAGCAGCCTTTCAGGGATACCTTTACTGTAATCCAGGCGGTCCACACCGAGAATCAGGTGATCGGCTTTAAATACAGCGCGGATTTCATCCACTCTTTTTTCGACCGCCCTGGTGCCGGCCTGTTTTGAAAATTCAGTGTAATCGATACTGATGGGGAAATTGCCCACCCGGACCATGCGGTCGTTGACCTCGGTGCTAAGGACCTGTCCTCTTCCTTTTATTTTGATGTGCTTGAGCATGGCATGCACGCATTGAACAAAATTGCGCCGGTCTCTTTGTGTCTGAAAACCGATAAGGTCATAGTATAAAAGGGATTCAAGAATTTGAAACCGCCAGGGAAGTTTGAGAAAAAGATCCAGCGGAGGGAACGGGATGTGAAGAAAAAATCCGATTTTTACGGTTTCTTTTAATTCCCGCAATTCCTGGCCCACTCCCATTAAATGGTAATCATGCACCCAGACGTGATCATCCCGGGTTTCAATATTTTTGGCAATGGACTGGGCAAATATTTTATTTACTTTCTGGTACGCACTCCAATAGGAAGGAGAAAAATCACACCGGGTCTGCAGATCATGAAACAAGGGCCACAACACTTGATTTGAAAATCCTAGATAATAGTCATTTACCAGGCTTTCAGACAGGAAAACCGGTTCAAAGGTGTAGCCGAAATCCCCGGCCGCACGGGTAAACACTGTTTCCAGCCCTTTTTTGTCATGTGCCTGCAAAGTGCCCGGCCACCCGATCCACAATCCGCCGCGGTTCCGCAGCACCGGTGCTAAAGCCGTTATCAGGCCGCCGGCGCCCTGTTTTGCCTGCCACTGCTTTTTATCGTCTTTGGACAGGACAATGGGCAGGCGGTTGGATACAATGATCAGCCTGTTTTTTTTATATTTTTTTTTGTCATTGTCTTTATTCATTTTTTTGCCTTTTACAATGGGGAGTCGTTTTCAACCAGGTCTGGTTCAAATACCCGGCTGATAAAAGAAATACCAGTATTCCCTTTAGACTGAAATAAAGGGTTTCCCCCATTTTCAGCCGTTTAATGCTGTAGAAAAGGCTGTTTGATGAGTATATTTATTGCCGCAGGGTGGATTTCGCGGCCGGGATTTATGAACTTACCAGGCCTTTTTCAATGGCAATGGCGGTCAGCTGAGAAACATTGTTGACAGACAGCTTGCTCATGATATTGGCCCTGTGGCGTTCGATTGTCTTGGGGCTGTTGCAGAGCAGGTCGGCGATCTCCTTGCTGGTATAGCCTTCGGCCACCAGTTTCAGCACTTCTTTTTCCCGTTGGGTAAGGGTGTCCCATGAACTGCGTTCCTTGAGATGCTTTTTCCCTTCAAGATATCCTTCCATGACTTTGTCGGCAATGCCGGGGCTGATATATGTTTTTCCCGATGAAACCAGGCGGATGGCTTTTAGCAGGTCATCCTGGGAAGAATCTTTAAGGCAGTAGCCCTGCACGCCGCAGTTAAAACATTCCAGTATAAAATCTTCTGAGTCGTGAATGGTCAATGCAAGGATCTTGGTGTCCGGTATCTGGCGCTTGATTTCCCTGATGGCTGAAAGACCGTCCATTTTCGGCATGGACAGATCCAGCATTGCCAGGTCAGGATGGTGTTCCAGGCACTGCGCAATGGCTTCAAATCCGTCCGCCGCCTCGGCAACAAGCTCCAGGGTTTCATCACTATTGATCATCAAGCACAATCCTTCCCTGAGCAATTTGCTGTCTTCTGCAATCACAATACGTGTTTTTCCCATGATGGCTCCCTGTCTAAGCGGTTATTTTTCTATGTTGTTGAACTCCATTCAATGGGGTCACAAGCTTGACCCCATTCATCATTGTTGAACTCCGAAAGCCGAATGGATAATATTACCAAATAGCAAAGAAATAGGCCGAAGGCAACGATTAGTTGCCTTCGGCCTTCAAAGATGCTTCTGTTTTCAATGGCACCCTGTCCGGAAACCCGAACCTATTGCATGTACCAGGCCGGACAGGGCGGTAATTTTTATGATACTTCTACGGAGTCCTGCTGGATATTGTCAGCTCGTTATCTACAGAAAATGCCCCGCCCTCGAGTGCATTTTGTGTCGCAGCATCATATTCAGACCAGGAATCGACCTCTCCTTTAAGCGTGGCTTCGCCATCATCCACCATTACGGTTACCTGGTCCGAATCAACAAAAGGACTCCAGAACAATTCGCTTTCAATATTGTCCTTTATTGCCTGGTCATCTTTGGTCGCGGTCACATTCGGCTCATAAGAATACCAGTCATAATCGTACATATAGGAGTCACCCACATAGGGCTTGTATACAAAGGGGTCCCACTTTCTTTGTGCCTCCAGGTGGTTGTTCACCGCATAAACACCCGGTACCTCGGATGCCAGGTTCTCGGCTCTGGCTTTTTCGAAATAGGTGTCTACCGTTCCATACAGGTTCACAATACCGGAAGATACATTTGCCGTAATTTCAAACTCTTCGACATATGTATCTCTTTCAAACTTCTTTTCTATTTTTTGTTCCAGTTCTCCATCGCTGAGGATTTCGGGTGGAGGGGTGACTTTTATCTGGTTTTTTACCCTGATCACTCCAACTGTGTTTCTGGCATCCTGTGCCGCAGCCCTTTTGGCTGAAAGGGTGTTGACTTTGCCGGTCAAGGTTACCACACCGGCGTTTGTACGGGTGCTCACATTTGTGGACAGCACTCTTGGATCTTGAAAAATGGCTCTGTCAACAGCGTCATTAATCTTGTCATCGGGCTTGAGTATATATTTTTCAGCCCGCAGATCCCTGTCCCTGGCCCAGCGGTCTACTTTGAGCAGGCTGGCGTCCACCTCTTTTATACCAGGCAGCCAGGCATGGTTGATGGCCCTTGTTTTTTCCGCAGCACTGCCTACGGTTCCCTTGAGACTGACCTTGTCGTTTTTTACCGATACCTGCACCAATTCATCATCTACCAGTGTATCCCAGTGAAGGGCCGATTTGATGTCATTTAAGAATTCTTTATCCGAGCGGGATGTTTTGTGGTCAAATATTACAAGGTTGTTAACTTCCTTGACCCCGGCGATGCTTTTAGCCACCTTACCGGCTGCCTGTTTTTCAATATAGGAATTGACTTGGCCTTCCAGTGTAACCGCCTTGTCGTTAACACTGATATCGATGTCAAACAGTTCAGTGACAGGATTCTCCAGCAATGCGTCTACCACATCCGCGTGAAGCTCGATGTCGGTTTTTCGTATCACCGGGTCCACTTCAATGCGATTGACCACTGAACGAACCCCTTTGACCGTTTCTGCAATAGCAAGGGCCCGTTCTTTTGCCAGAATATTGCTCACACTGCCGGTCAGGGTTACAATGCCGTTGGTGCACTCAATATCTACCAGATAGGATGAAACCGCCTGATCCTTCATCAGTTCATCTTCTATGGCAATTTCAATATTGGTGTCTGTTAGATCCAGTGCAGCCATGCCTGTTCCGATGCCTGCAAGCAGGAAAAAAAACAATGCCGCGATTGCAATGCAAAAAAATCTGACAGTGTTTGGTTTTCGGGCTGAATGCCTCATAACGTCCTCCTCATGGTTTAAAAGATTGTCAAGATACTAAGCTTAAATGCATTTTTTTTTGTTTCTTTTTTTGAAACACACACCTTGCTTTTTTATGACCATAATTTTCAGTTTTTGAGACATGATTTTCAATCAGGAAAATTATGTACATGGATCTGCGGGTGCATGTAAAAAACTGATGCCGTCGATGTAGAATGTTTTAGGGTTATTCACGGGAACGACTTTTTGAAACGATGTGTGATACTGATTGCCGGCTACAGGACCAAACTTTTGAATATACAGTATTTTCCTGATTGAGCACCCCGTGTCCGATGAATTATTGTAAGGATGAACTACAAGTTGTATTTTTCCTGATTCACTGCTTGTTCGGGATCATGCGACTTGTCGAAGGTCAAATTTCTGCAGCAGGGTAAAAAGAGGCAGGCAGATTTGTTTTAGTTTTAAATGGCCTTTGATTTAAAACCATGAAAGGAGGAAAAACAATGAGAACTGATGAACTTATCAAAGAGTCTGTTGTGCATGAACTGACCAGGGACACGCGGATAGATGCTTCAAAAGTAGAGGTTACGGTGGATAACGGCCTTGTAACCCTGTCAGGTGAAGTGCCGACTTTCCTGAGTAAATCCGCAGCCACCGAGGATGCCTTGTCGATTCTGGGAGTGACTGAAGTGGATAACCTGACGGTGGTTAATTATCCTGATACCTTCACCCTGCCGACGGATTCGGAGATCAAAGGAAATATCCTTTCCAAACTAGTCAGCAGCCCGGATCTGGATGTGTTCGATCTGGACGTAACAGTGAATACCGGCGTGGTGACCTTGAAAGGAACCGTAGATGCCTATTGGAAAAGAACCTTTATCGAGGATCTGGTCGCTTTTGAAGCCGGTGTCACCTTTATCGAAAACCATGTGGCGGTTACACCGACTGATGATGTGCTCGACAAGGCCGTTGCACAAGAGATCGTCGACTCATTGGAAGAAAAGGCTATTGTAGATGCAGATGATGTTGAGGTGTCGGTTTCCGACGGCGTGGTGGAACTTAGAGGTTCCGTTCCGAACTGGGCCGCCCGGCAGGCGGCTGCAAATGCTGCACTGTACACGTCAGGCGTAAAAATGCTCGATAACAATCTGGTTATATCCGGAATGTAAAATCATTTTTTTTACATTCCATAGCCATGAAAAAAACTTCAATCTATCACTGCACATAGAGTGCAACTTAAAAAAGGAGAAAACAAAATGACTGCAATCATACCAAGACCGAGATTTCGTAACCGTGCACTGAGAAGGAATATGGAAAATTTATGGGACCGCTTTTTAATGGAGCCGGACCTGTTTGGACAAATGGAAGATGCACCCTGGTTCCCGGCTGCTGATATCAACGACAATGAAAAAGAAGTGATTGTTACAGCTGAACTTCCAGGACTGAGTCCCGATGATGTTGATATAAAAGCCTCGGGAGATATACTTACCATCCGGGGTGAGAAAAAAAGCGAAGAAAAAGATGATACCCACTATGAAAGGTATTTTGGCAGTTTTGAGCGTTCATTCCAGCTGCCTTCAGAGGTAAACAGCGATAAGGCAGACGCAACATTTAAAAATGGCGTATTGAAAATCAAACTGCCCAAATCAGAATCTGAATCCGGAAAATCCATTAAAATATCGACATGATAAAAACCTAAAAAGGGCCCTGTACTCAGGGCCCTTTAAAAACATCCATAAACAACCTGTATTGAGATGCCCCCTTCCTGCTCATTCCTGGTGCCGGCTGCAGAAATAAGAAGAACGTCCGCTGATGGTCTTTTTGGTTATCCGTCCCTCGCATATGCCGCATGGTTCACCTTCTTTCCTTCTCTTTATAAGATACCTGGAAGGAAAGTCGTCAGGATCGGCCTTATGTCTTATGCTGACTTCAAATATCCTTTTCATATTGGTAAAAAGGGATTCAATCTCTTTTTTTTCAAGTTCATTTTTTTCCGGCCTGATGCTGGACTGGTACAATATTTCATCTGAATATATATTGCCGATACCGGCCAGCTTTTTCTGGTTCATGAGCCGGGATTTGATACTTCCCCCTTTTTCGATGGTTTTTTTAAAAAGGGCTTTACTAATCTTGTAAGCGTCAGGGCCGAGCTCGTTGTTTTTTATGAATTTTTCATGATCATCAATGAGCATGACCTTTCCAAGCTTTCTGACAGTTATAAAGGCAAAGCGGCTTCCATCATTGAAATCGATAATCAAGGGTGAATGTTCCATATCCCCGGGGTTTTGCATATACCGGACACTGCCGGTCATGCCGAAATGCAGCACCAGCTCCCTGCTGTCTGTGGCAAGAAACAAATATT
>CAYNHL010000150.1:0-8164 GCA_964397015.1 uncultured Desulfobacterales bacterium
CGGGGGAGAATCATATAATTCCAACATTTATGTGAACGGTTCCAGGCCTGCCATCAGGTATTGCACTGTCAGGAACAGCAGTCATTCAGGAATATATGTCAACGGCACAGGGACCAGCGGCATGGAGATCCGGTGCAGTAATTTCAAAGACAATGTTTACGGGGTATATACAGCCGGACAGGCCCAGCCTGTGATCGAAGGCAACAATTTTCTCAGAAACTGGAACCAGGGGGTTTATAACAGCTCAAGTCAGGCTGTCGATGCAAGAAACAACTGGTGGGGGGATGCGGCAGGGCCCAACCAGGAGGGTGACGAAGTTTTCGGAAACGTGGATGTCACTCCCTGGCTGACTGAAATCAGCGGATGTATTGACACCCCGCCCACCAATTTTGCGCCTTACGTCCCCCGCGAGCCCTTTCCTGCCAATGAAGCGGTCCACGTGGAAACTGTCGATACCGGACTGACCTTTACCTGGTCCGGCGGCGATCCCAATCCATGGGACATTGTACGCTATGATTTTTATTTTGGAACAGACCCGGAATACCTGGTTCTGGAAGCAGAGAACCTTGAGCAGGGCAGTTATACCAGATCCGGCATGGATACCGGGACCACCTGCTACTGGAAAATTGTGGCCAGGGACGGTTATGGGGCTGAAACCGCAGGGCCGGTCTGGCATTTCACGACCCGGGGACTTCCCCCGGATCTGACGGTTGCCGAAGTTACCCATGACCCGTCCGATAACATTCTGCCTGACCAGACAGTCACTTTTTCTGCCATGATCCGGAACACAGGAGCTGGTCCGGCAGTAGATTCTTTTCAAGTCGGTTTCGCCATGGACGGGGTTGAAATCGGACACCAGGAAGTGAACCAGATAATGGAACCAGGAGACTCCCTGGAACTGTCCCTGGACTGGACTGCCCTTGCCGGCCAGCATACCCTGGAGGTAACGGTGGACAGCACGGACCTGGTAACAGAGGAAAACGAGGACAATAACGTCTTTTCTGTCGATCTGCCGCTGATTTTGGATATCGAGCCGCCCGTGGTCGTCAGCACTGACCCTGCTGACGGAGATCTGCTCCAGCAGGTCGACCGGGTTTCATTTGTCCTGTCAGACGCTCACGGAACCGTGGATGTTGACGGAGTAAAGGAAAGTTTCATCGTCCTTGACAGCCAGGACCAGGCAGTTGCCGGGTCCGTGACCGTAGCCGAAGACAGCCTCGAATTTGTTTTCACACCGCAGGCCGAGAGCCTGCCTGATGGTTCCTATACTGTATCATTCACTGCCATGGATGTATCCGGCAATACTGCACCGCACAGTTTCACCTTTGGCGTGGACAGCGTGCAGCCTGTCACTCCCGGTATTACGGGCGGAATGGTTTTTTCCGGCCTGATTCAGCCGGGAGAGGACAACCGGTCCAATAGCATCACCGTGCACCTTACCGGAACCCGGGGAAATGATACCGCCATCTGGATCAACGGCCAGGAACGGGTGGCCAGCGGGAACGGGGACTGGAGCCTGCTTTTGAGCCTGGAGGAAGGCCCCAATTCCCTGGAGATCATTGCCCGCACAAGGGCCGGCAACCAGAGCGACCCGGTGCTGGTCGATATCCTGCTGGATACGACTGCGCCCGGAGTCCAGTCCATGACCCCGGCTGACGGCGGTTTTGTCAGCCAGGCGCCGGCGGCCGTGATCCTGGAATACCTGGAAGCTCACAGCCAACTCGATCCTGCCGCCTCGACCCTGTCCATGAAGGATGGCTCCATGGCACAAGTGCCGGGGAGCTGGTCCGTGGACCCGGCCGGCGGGCGGGTTATTTTTGATCCGGAAAACACCCTGACTGAATCAGCCTATACCGTTTTTGCACAACTCGAAGATACCATGGCCAACCGTGGACCTGCATTACAGTTCAGTTTTGTGCTGGATGTCACTCCGCCGTCCGAGCCAACCGTGGTTTTCCAGTCGCCGGTCCAGAACCCTGTCCAGGTTATATCCGGGACCAAGGAAGCCAATACCGCCATCCGTATGAACGGAGAAAACATTACCAGTCATACCGTGGACACTGCCTGGTCCCATGATCTCCAGCTTGAACCGGGAAGCAATACCTTTGTGTTTACCGCCATGGACAGGGCCGGTAACCAGAGCAATGAGGTCCTGGTGACAATTTTGTATGACGATGTTGCGCCCCTGCCGGTCACGACCCTGAGTGTTGACGGAGACGGCAGCGGAACCTCGGCCCTGCTGGACTGGGCCGGATATGACGAAACGACCCACGGAGACATCGTATCCTATAGGGTTTATGCACTGACCGAGTCTTTTTCAGACATTGGCGGCCTGACCGCGGTAAAAACCGTGCCTGCAGGGACCTTTCTTGCCGAAATCGAAGGCCTGACCCGGAATACCACCTTCTGGTTCGCGGTTGCGGCCGTGGATGCCGCCGGCCAGTTCGAACCGCAGGTAAACACGGCAGAGGCCCTGATACGTGATGTGGAGCCGCCCGGTGAGGTGGAAAATCTTGCGGTCATTGCTTCAGAAACCGGCCTGACCTTTACCTGGTCTCCTCCGGCTGACACAGCAGGTGACCTTGCCGGTTACCAGGTCTTTTTCAACCAGTTAGAAGATCCTGTCACCCTGGGCCCGGACGTAGGGTCCCATGATGTGGCCTCCCTGGCACCTGCTTCTGCATACCCTTTGCGGATCAGGACCTTTGACCAGGACGAAAACTACAGCCAGGGCCTTGAAACCACCGGCTATACACTGCTGCCCAACCCGGAAAATCTTCTGGCAAATCCCCAGAACAACCGTGTTCTTTTGTCCTGGGATCCTGTGGAACCGGCTGAACATGTCCTGCACTACGCCGTTTACGTGGCTTTTGAACCGTTCACGGACACAACGGGCATGGACCCGGTCCAGACCGTTTCAGGGCCCCTTGCCGTTGTGAGAGATCTTGCCAACGATACCCCCTGCTACCTGGCTGTCACCACGGTGAACCGGTCAGGCTGCGCCTCCCCTCTGGTCACCCCGGTTCAGGCAACGCCCCTGAAGCAGGTCCTTGTTACATACACCATGGATGAGGTCAGCGGTGACACTCTTGTGGATGCCGAGGACCGGCATCCAGGCATTATCCACGAAAATCCGCTCCAGGTGGACGGATACCTGGGCCAGGCCCTGGTGTTTGACGGAACAGGCGACTGGGTCGGCATGGACAGCCTGGCACAGGATCTGGTGACCAGGGATGACATCACTATTTCATGCTGGTTCCGGACAGACCTTGCGCCTGAACACGACTGGCAGAACATTCTTTTTTCAGGTGTTTCTGCATCCGAAGATAAACTTTTTCGCCTGGGGATAAGCAGGAACGGCGGCATTTTTTATGCCGTGGGCCAGAACCGGACCGTTCACGGCAGCCGGTTCAACAACAATGTCTGGCATCACCTGGTCCTTGTACAAAAAGCAACCGGCCAGTTCACGATTTTCCTGGACGGGGCCCAGATCGGGACCGGAACAAAGGCCCGTGTCCAATGGTCCGGTGTGCAGGCCCTGGCCCTGGGCCGGGATACTGATCCGGTCTCTTCCTTGTTTTTCAACGGCAGAATGGACCAGTTCCAGGTTTACAACCATGCCCTGACAGCCCTTGAAGCGGCTGCACTGTTTGTTGACATGGAGCCGCCCGTCCTGGTTGCAACCAAACCGGAAGACGGGGCCCTTGCCCCGCCTTTGAACCAGGTTTCCATTACCCTGGCTGATCACCACGGGGTCATTGACACTCAGGCTGTTATCGACAGCATCACGATCTCGGACAGCAACGGAACTCCCGTCATGGGCGATGTTTCGGAATCCGGGGGAGTGTTCACTTTCGTACCCGGTACCGTGCCCCTTGAGGATGCTGGCTATACTGTAGAGTTGACAGCCCTGGACATGGCAGGAAATACGGCGGTGTACGGTTTTTCCTTTACCGTGAGCAGCGAGCTGCCCCCTGTGCCCGGCATTACCGGTGGCCTTGTTTACAGCGGCCTGATCCGGCCCGGCGTGGAAAACCGCTCCAGCACCAGGACCGTGGAACTGACCGGGACCCGTGAAGATCAGACCTCGGTCTGGATCGATGACACCCTGCATGTTCCCACCGGATCAGGAGACTGGTCCATATCGGACCTGGCCCTGCAGGAAGGCATCAATACGCTTGGGGTTACACTGAAGGATGTGGCCGGGAACCAGGGCGAGGCTGAAGTCATTCAGATCCTGGTCGATACCCTGGCGCCTTCTGTATCCGGGGTATTCCCAGAACCCGGAAGTTTTACAGGACAGGTTCCGTCCAGGGTATCGGTGAATTTTGTCGAGGAGACGACTGCCCTGGATATGAGCCGCTCCACCTTCAGTCTTAGAAAAGGGTTTTCCAGTGTTGCAGGCACCTGGTCGCTTTTTGATGATCATGAAGCGGCCTTTGTTCCGTCAGCAACCCTCGATGACGGCGAATACAACCTCGTCGTCCGGCTCGAGGACGAGATGGGCAACCGTTCTGCCTTGGGCCAGTACCAGTTTACGGTTGACACCGTTGTGCCGCAGGCACCGGTGGTCAATGCCGAGTCTCCTGTAAGCAATCCAAAACAGCTGATCACCGGTACCAAGGAACCCTATGCTGAAATTCTGATGAACAATGAAATCATAGTGGGCCATACCGTATTTTCAACCTGGGAGCACCAGGTGGATCTCGAGCCGGGAGTGAATTCTTTGACTTTTACCGCCAGGGATCGTGCCGGCAACCGGAGCCTTGATCGAACCGTCGACATCGTGTTCAACGATGTTGCACCTGATCCTGTAGAGTGCCTCGAGGTCAACCCGCAAGGCAGTGGAACACAGGCGTTTCTGGACTGGAGCGGGTATGATGAATCAGCACAGGGCCATGTGGCTGATTACCGTGTCTATGCGGAAACCACGTCTTTTTCCGATGTCTCCGGCCTGGCCCCTGTAACCACGGTTTCTGAAAGACAGTGCACAATTGACAACCTGGCATGGGAAGGACAATACTGGTTCGCAGTAGTGGCCGTGTCAGGCCAGGGGAATGCGAACAGCCTTGTCAGTTCGGTTCAGGCGACCCTCATGGACATTGTACCGCCGGAAGCTCCCACAGGCCTGGCAGTGGACTGTTTTGAAACAAGCCTGGTTTTCTCCTGGGATCTCCCGGCTGGTGCCGACACGGACCTTGAAGGCTGCCGGATCAGGTTTGATGATGACCCCAGCGGAACCATCCTGCCTCCTGACCAGACTTCGTGGGAGGCTGAAGGGCTGTCTTCGGCCTCTGCCTACAGTTTCGGAGTGTCGACAGTGGACCTTGCCGGCAATATGAGCCAGGAGACTGTTCTGACAGGACACACACTTCTGGACAACCCGGGCGGCCTGGCTGCCTCTTCATCCGGAGGGGTCGTGGAGCTTGCATGGGATGCTGTTTCATCCCCCTTTCTTGACCGATACGCCGTGTATGCCGCCCAGGTTCCTTTCAGCACAGTCCAGGGCATGGCCCCTGTTTTGACAGTTTCGTCCCCGTCAGCCATGGTGGCAGGTCTGGAAGGCAACATGACCTGGTACCTGGCAGTGACCAGCATAAACCTGTCGGGCGGAGAGAAAAAAGAGGTGACCCCTGTCACGGCCCGGCCGGTTCCTGACTCCGAGGGTCCTGAAATCACAGAGTTCATGATTGGCGGATCTTTGGCCGAAGACGGCCTTGTGCTGGAGAAATCAACCTTGATCCAGGTAAGGGCTCAAGATCCTTCAGAAGTCAGCCGGGTGGTCTTTTCCATCAACGGTGTGCCCGTTAAAACCGTTTACAGCGGATCACCGTTTTACAGCTGGACCTGGGACGTCCAGGCATCTGCAGACGGGGAACATACCCTGGCTGTGACCGCATATGACACCCTGGGCAACAGCAGGATCAGTGCCTGCACCGTGACCGTGGCCCTGGCAGTACCCGAAGCCCCGGTCATCGAGTCTCCCTCCCAGACAACAAGCACCAACCAGGCTGCAATGCAGATCAAAGGGGTTGCTGAAAAGAACTCCCGGGTAATCCTGTACAACAACCAGGTCCAGGCGGCCGGGCCAACCGCCGTTGACCAGGCCGGGAAATTCAATATCCAGCTGGACCTTGAAGAAGGCATCAACCAGGTTGCGGCCTCTGCCCAAAACCGTGCCGGAGAAGGACCTGAAAGCGCTGTTGTATCCATAACCCTGGATACCACCCGGCCGCTGGCCCCGAACAATGTCTCTGCCCGGACCATGGCCGGAGGACAGGTGCGCCTCACCTGGACCGAGCCGGCCAATACCGGGGTCAAGGGCTATCATATTTACCGTTGCGACCATAACTTCGAGGATATCAGCCAGGCTGTCAGGGCCAACACCAGCCTTGTCACCGCCTTGAGCTTCAATGATCTTCCGGCCTCGGACGGCCTGTATCATTACCGGGTCACCGCAGTCAGCCTCACCGGTGTCGAAGGTGACCTGTCCTTGGCCGTCCAGGCGGATTCAGACCGTACAGGCCCCCGGGCCCTGTCCATCCAGTATACGCCGGAAGGACCTTTCGATCCCCAGGACGGCCGCATGGGCGTGGGTGTCGTGCACATTGTCCTGGAAGTTGACGAACCGCTCCAGGCCGCTCCTTTCCTCAGCATGACCCCGGCCGGCGGAATCCCCATGCCCGTGGATCTGAACAGGGAATCAGACCTGGTTTATTCAGGATATACAGTAATCCAGTCCTCCACTCCGTCCGGAACGGCCTGGGCTGTATTTTCCGCCCGTGATCTGGCCGGAAACCGTGGTACAGAGGTCGATACAGGCGGACAGATCCTGATAGACACACGGGGGCCCGGGGTCATTACCATTGACCTGGACCCGGCTGACCCGGTCCGGAACGATCCTGCCGAACCTGTTCACATAACCGTACGCCTTGGTCTGGATGACAAAATGAAGCCCGGGATGCAGCCTGAACTTGCCTATCTTCTCTCCGGTCCGGGACGCAGCCCGGTGGACCTGCCTTTCCCCGGCCTGGTATCTCCTGTGGCAGGCGAGCAGGAAGCATGGGAATGGTCCTTTGTACTGCCGGCGGATGCCGGCATGGCAGGTGTCGAGACATTGCATTTTATCTACCAGGGGATTGACGATCTCGATAACCAGAGTAACCTTGTTGACTGCTCCAACCGGTTCCAGGTGTACCAGGGCGATCTGCCGCCACTGGAAGTTCCCGGGGGCCTGGCAGGATCTGCCGAACCCGGCGGGAACATACGCCTGACATGGGATCCGGTGGAAAATGCCATAGGTTATGTCCTTTACCGCAGGGCGCCCGGCGAGGCCGAACTGACCCGGTACCGGGATCTTGGGGCCGGGGAAGTGGAATACCTGGATGAATCCCTGGCTGACGGCATTTATGCCTATGCCCTGGCAAGCGTCAGGGAACAGAATGACCAGACAGCCGAGAGTGCCCCCTGTCAGCCGGTTCAAGTGACAGCCGACGGCACTGCCCCGGAACCCCCCACCAGCCTTAGTGTGGACATGGTTCCCCAGGGCATGAAAATAGAATGGCAGCCGCCGCCCTATACAGAACCTGTAACCTACAACCTGTACCGGTCATCAGACACCATCACCTCGGTGCAGGGACTTGATCCCCTGGCCCGGAACATCAGCCAGACTCTGGTGGCAGATCCCTCGCCCTCGGCTTTGGACAGGTGTTATGCCGTTACAGCCGCAGACATCACGGGCAATGAATCATTGCCTTCCAACACCGGCTGCTACATCAATGTGCTGCCCGTCTCCATACTCAGGGTGGAACAGGTAGACCTGCAGCTGCCGCTGGTTCTCTGGTCCCATCCGGGCGGTGATGTCGATCTTTTCAGGCTTTACCTTGGAGAATCTTTCCAAACCCAGCTTTTCAGCGGCATGGGCACCTCGTATACCGACCTTGGCTACAGCGGTGACGAGCGCCTCTACACAGTTGTAGCCGAAGACAGCGAGCAGAACCTGAGCGTGGAAAGAACCGTCTTTTTGCCCATGCTGGAAGCAAAGCTGACACCTGATGCCATGATACGCCGCGGGGTCATGAACCGACTGGACTATACCGTGACCAACCACGCTACCGAGGCGGGAATCGCCTGGTGCAGGAGGATCTCGTCGGTGCGGGGGTCC
>CAYNHL010000151.1:0-7933 GCA_964397015.1 uncultured Desulfobacterales bacterium
ATTGAAAAAGGCTTTTGAATAAAGGCCACCCCTTCATCCAGGATTCCCTGGTGAGCAATGACGTTGGCGGTATATCCGGACATGAACAAAAGCCTTATGCCGGGATGCAGAGCGGTGATTTTTCCGGCAAGATCCCTGCCGTTCATCTCCGGCATGACCACATCTGTCATAAGAAGATCGATGGAGCCGGAATGATTTTTTCCCTTTTCCACAGCCTCTGCCGGTGTGGCGGCGGACAGAACTGAATAACCTTTTCGCTCAAGCATTATCCGGGTCATTTTGAGAATAGAGCGCTCATCTTCAACCAGCAGGATGGTTTCTGTCCCCCCGGCGGGTGTTTTTTCGTGCGGCACTTCCCTGGCAGTGTCTTGATCCACATAAAGGCGGGGCAGATATATCCTGAAGGTGGAACCCTGGCCGGGTTCGCTGTATACATTGATGAAACCGTTGTTCTGTTTTACGATGCCATATACTGTCGAAAGTCCCAGGCCTGTGCCTTTTCCCATCTCCTTGGTAGTGAAGAACGGTTCGAACAGGTTGTCCAGAGTGTCTTTGTCCATACCGCAACCGTTGTCGCTGACCGCCAGCAGGACAAAATCACCTGGGATAAAGCCTATGTGTTCACTGCAGTATTCTTTATCAAATGATTTTCTCCCGGTTTCTATGGTGAGTTTACCCACTCCGGAAATGGCATCCCGTGCATTGATGCAGAGATTGGCAAGAATCTGGTCGAGCTGGGACGGGTCCATTTTTACTGGCCACAGATAATCGGAAGGCTTCCAGACCAGGTCGATGTCCTCTCCTACGAGCCTGCGAAGCATATTCAGCATATTTTCCACGGTATCGTTCAAGTCCAGCTGTTTAGGAGAGATGATCTCTTTTCTGGCAAAGGCCAGTAATTGTTTTGTGAGATTGGCTGAACGTTTTGCAGCAGTTTGAATCTCTTTCAAATCAGGGTGCAGGTCATGATCCTCTTCAGCTTTTTCAAGGGCAAGCTCCACATGGCCCAGGATCACCCCCAGCATATTGTTGAAATCGTGTGCCACACCGCCGGCCAGCCGGCCCACTGATTCCATCTTCTGGGCTTGACTGAGCTGGGTCTGAAGCTTTTGTTTTTCATCTTCTGTCTGTTTGCGGTCGGTGATATCCTGCCCGATTCCTATAAGGATTGTACCGCCATTCATTTCCAATGATGTGATTTCAAGCAACAGCGTTTTTAACTTGCCATCAACCAGGTATTGGGTTTCCAGGCCCCTGGTTTTTGAAAAATCAGCATGTTCTTTTTTTGTTTGTTCAAGATTTTCAGGCGGCGAATTCTCATAAACCGATTTTCCAACCAGCTGCTCTTTGGTACATTCCATAAAATCCAAGGCCGCCTGGTTGGCGTCGATATATGTCCTGCTTTTTTCATCCACCATGAAGATTGGTGTCTGAGAATCTGAAAACAATGTGCGGTAGAGTTTTTCGTTTCTTTTCAGCTTGTTTTCCGCCTGCCTGCGGTCGGTGATATCCGAAAATACGATGATGTTCAAATCATCGGCAGCCCTTATCCTGAACTCGATTTGCCGAACAGTACCATCCCTGCACGTCACGGGGTATTCCATAGGTTTAATCTCATGGTGGTTCTTGATTGCTTCGTCAATAGCCGTTTCCCATTCCCTGCGAATTCGGTCCCTCAGTTCTTCATCCGGATACGCAAGGGACCACCACTTTTTGACGGACGGAATGTCGGACATGGTATAACCGAATAATTCTGTAAATTTCGGGCTTACATAGAGGGTGTTTTCCTGTCTGTCCGAAAGGATTATACCGACCGGGGCCAGCTGAGCAAACAGGCGGAAGCGTTGTTCACTCTCCCGAAGGGAAGTTTCTGCCTTTTTCAGGCCGGACACGATGAGATATGTCGCTCCCACGACAAGGATGTTTACAAGCACAAATGTGGTCGAGGTAATAAGCCAGACAATATGGTCCGGTTCTGAAGGCGGCCTGATTTCAAAACTGGTCTTATAGCCTGACCAGACGAACACGGCAAAGGATATCACAAAAATGGCAAAAGCGGATTTGCCGCCAATTAAAAGGCATGCCAGCACAGCGGAACATAGAAACCATAACCTGGCTGAACTTACCAAACCTATGGAGCTGATGGAGACATACCCGGCTACAGCTACAGCAAGGCACAAAATATAACTTCTTGTGTAATAACTCAGATTCTTCTTGAACATTATGATCAGGACAACTGCATACGCTCCTGATAGAGCTGCAAGGGATATCCATTTTTCTTCCTGGACGGCGGAGATTATGGATGGCAGCAGGGCAAAGCCGCCAAATACAATGACGAGAGATAAAATAAAGAAAAGTGTGTACCCTCTGGAAATCCACTCAGGTGTCTGCCTGGGGATCCTGTCTGCCACAAATTTCCGGGCCGGGTCACTTATCTTCATCAGTATTACTTTTAAATTGGATTATGAATAAATTTTGTAAAATTCAATGATATTGCAACCTGTCATCCCTGAACAAATCAACCATATCAGGTTTTGGATTGTATTGGTATCCTAAAAAAAGTGGTACAGTAAATTTTCAGCCATTGGATAATTGTTATCGAAGTTTATCTTGCACCATGGATTAACTGTTGCATTATTACCAAAAATTTATAAGATTGAATTAGAAATTCAACCGTATTAGAGGCATCAAAAATGAAAAAAATATTGATCCTTGTCGTTATCATCTGTTTTTTGCCTGGATATATCCGGGCGGAAACCAGCATGGAACAAGCGCTTGAAGCAGCAGGTATCGCAGTCGATTCAGCAGCCCTGGCCCGCAGTGCCGCCGCAGAAGCCCTTGTAAACGGTGAGTTCCAGCCCGGGCTTTCAGGCAACTATTTCTGGGACTGGGGGGGCGGCAATCGATATGAAGGAGGATTCGCCAATGACTTGCTTCATGGATACGGGGTGATGTACTGGAGCAATGGTGACAGGTATGAGGGCAAATGGGTCAATAATACCAGGGAAGGTCACGGAGTGTGTTATTATGCCGGCGGGGACCGCTACGAAGGTAACTGGGCCGGCAACAAACGTAATGGTTTCGGTGTCTATTACCTGGTGGGAGGTGCCCGTAAGGCCGGAGAGTGGCAGGAAGGTGTCTTTGTCAATGAATACACGCCGCCTGCGGCCCCGAATCTTTTGTCCCCGTCAAACGCCGCCGTAGAGGAATCCCTTACCCCGGTTCTTGGAACCGGCGAATTCCAGGACGAAGATCCTTATGATTTTCACACAAAAACAGACTGGCAGATCAGCTCTTCCATGGATTTTTCATCCAGCATTCTTTACCAGCAGTCAACCCGGCACCTTACTTTATTGACCGTTCCGTTCCAGACACTGGAAGAAAACACTACCTATTACTGGCGTGCCCGGTTTTATGACAGTTTCGACAACGTATCGGACTGGTCGTCTCCTTTTTCCTTCACTACCATTCAGACCCTTACAGACACCAATAACAACGGTATCCCTGATCATCTTGAAAACATGACAGTGGATTTGAACAGTGACGGCATCCCGGATATCCAGCAGACCGATGTGATCATGTCTTTGAATACAGTGGTTGGCAATGGCCAGATGGGAATATCTGCACCGGATTCTACAACCGTTACAGAACTGGTGAGTATCAATTCCATCGATCCCAATGATATCTCGGAATTTGCAAGGCCCCATACCATGCCCCTTGGCATGCTATCGTTCAGGGTCCAGGTTGAAAATCCCGGGGATACGGCTCATGTGACGGTATATTTTTCTCAAGCCGCCCCGGAAAACGCATCATGGATGTATCATGATTCAATAAGCGGGTGGACGGATTATTCCAGTTACGTCACCTTCAGCCAGGACAGAATGTCAGCCGTGGTAGAACTCAAGGACGGCGGGCATGGCGATGCCGATGGTGTTGAAAACGGTATAATCACTGATCCCAGCGGTTTTGGCATCGGTTCCTGGCTCAAAGGTCAAATAACGGATGCGGCCAATTCAACAGGAATCAGCAATGCCGCCATATCCTTTTCAGGTATCGACCTGAACCTTGCCACCCTGTCAGACGGACAGTTTTTGACCCTGCTTTTGCCTGGAACCTATGATCTGGCAGTGTCAAAACCAGGGTATGAATCCAGTTCCATGCAAAGTGTTTACGTTTCTGAAGCCGATGTCCTGACCAGGAACATTAGCCTTACAGGCAGGGCTAAAATTACCGGTCTCCAGGTAACGGGCACACCCTCGCTGACGGATTCGGTTACCTATAGTGTCAGTGCTCAAAGCGGCAGTTCCGCCATCAGCTACAGATATTCCATACATCCTGGCTACGGTACTCCCGACTATACCGGACTTAACTGGCATGGCATGACCGACAGTGAATACCAGGCAAGCAGCGCCTGTGACTATACCTTTGAAGCCCGGGGGAAAAGCATTGTGGTGGTCTGGGCGACATCGGCCGACACGAGCACAGCCGTCGACCCTTCGGGGATACCTCTTATCGGCTGGTCCGTTGATGCAGGGTCCTCTGCCTGTAAAATCCATTTTACAGATGTTGACATCACCGGAGAGCAGAAGGTCAATGAAGAGCTCAGCTTTACCGTAAATGCCGTTAACACCTGCAACTCGTCTTTGTATTACCGGTTTTCCATGCACCCATATTATGGAACATCAGGTTATGATGGAAATCAATGGCAGAGCATGACCGATACAGAATGGCTGTCCAGCAACTCCATCGATTATACTTTCACCCGGGCAGACAAATATGTGATCGTTGTATGGGTTGCCGATGATCCTGATAATTATGACCGGACAAAAGACCCCGTCATAGGCTGGACGGTGGATATTGAATAAGGCGGCTCGAATTACGAACACCATAAAGCCTCTGATACAATAGCTCATGCAGAAATTAACCCTATTCACTATTCTGTCTGCCATATTCATCGTTTTCGTGGGGATGGGCATCATTGCCCCCATTCTGCCCATATACGCGGAAGAGCTCGGGGCCACGGGCTTTGCACTCGGAATCATCATGGCTACCTATGCGGTCAGCGGCGGGCTGCTTCAGCCCTTTGTGGGAAGCCTTTCTGACCGACATGGTAAAAAAGGGTTTTTGAGTGCCGGGCTCATCATTTTCGGATTGACCGGATACATCTACACGATTGCAGGCTCGGTAGGGCAGCTGGTGTTGCTCCGTTTTTTTCACGGGGCCGGGTCTGCGATGATTTTTCCAATCGCCATGGCGTATATCATTGAAGCATCTGATGAACACACCGTAGGCAATTACATGGGCTGGTTCAACATTGCCATTTTTGCCGGTATCGGGGCAGGACCGATACTGGGCGGGTTTTTTCTGGATCTGCTGGGAAAAAATGCGGGTTTTTATGCCATGTCACTGCTCAGCTTTTCATCGGCAGCCCTTGTGATTATGGTTCTACCCGGCCGGGACTCTTCCGGTGTCATAGATGTGCGGGTCGGCATCTTTGCGCTTTTCCGGCATATGATGCAAAGCCGGAGGGTGATGGGCATTCTGCTCGCACGCATGGCCACCATGATCATCATGGTGCCTACCTTTGCCTTTCTGCCCCTTCTGATGACCAGGCAGATGGCTGCAAGCGGTTCTGAAATCGGCATGGTGATCGCCAGCCGCACACTGGTCAATGCCGTTTTCCAGGTTCCTTTCGGTAAACTTGCCGATCGCATGGATCAAAACAGGCTTTTGTTGACCGGCAGT
Organism: uncultured Desulfobacterales bacterium; assembly: GCA_964397015.1. Classification (GTDB taxonomy): domain Bacteria; phylum Desulfobacterota; class Desulfobacteria; order Desulfobacterales; family Desulfobacteraceae; genus MADRE2. The sequence goes on from CAYNHL010000151.1 coordinate 5,746, forward strand.
ATCATTATCGGCGTCAGTATTTTTACAGTGCCATTTGTTCACGGTTTTGTGCCGCTGCTGCTTTTGTTCGCGGTTATCGGGCTGGGCGAGGCAGTTTCCTGGCCGGCCATGGGGGCTCTTGCGGCAAAGGAGGGAAAGAAATACGGGTACGGGTCGATGATGGGAGTGTTCAACATGGCCATGAACCTTGGCGTGTTCATCGGGGCCATGGGCGTGGGCATTCTTGTGGATCTGTTCAGTATTGCCTGGGCCTTCTATGCCGTGGGCGTAGTTCTGATTGTCTGTGCCGTCATTGCAGCAGGCATGATCCGGAACAGCTCGTGATCTTTTTAGATCATGGTGTTGGTTTTGTTCCTGACGGTCAATTATATGTATATGTCGAAATAATTTTTAAAAAAAAGAAGCGGTTCAATCCGGGTCAGCGGCGATCTGTTCCACAATGTCAAGGTCTTTGAGGATTACATACATGCATGGAATAACCAGCAGCACCATGATTGTGCTGGCCATCAGTCCAAACGAGGTGCTTATTACAAGGGGCACAAGTATCTGGGCCTGGAGGCTTTTTTCAAACAGCAGGGGCAGAAGGCCTGCAATTGTGGTAGTCGAGGTGAGCAGCACGGCCCTGAAACGGTCCAGGCTGGCCCGGGCCGCAGCATCATAAACGGATTTGCCCTCTTTCCTGGCGTTTTTTAAAAACAGCACCAGCAAAATGGAGTCATTGACCACAATGCCCCCAAGGGCGACAAATCCCAGCAGGCTTGGCATGGATATGGGCACACCCATAAGGCCGTGGCCTGCGATAACGCCGATCAGGGAAAACGGGATGGCAAGCATCACGATAAGCGGTTCGGTAAAGGTTCTGAACTGAAAACTCAATAAAATGAAAACGCCGATAAGTCCGATCATCATGGACCTGAACATCGATTTCTGGGTAAAGGTGGTTTCTTCAAGGGTTCCGGCAATGGTCAGCCCGATATCGGGATACCTGCCGGTGAATTCCGGGCGAAAGGTTTTGTTGAAGCGGGCCATCAGTTCTTTGGTATTGGCCAGCCGCGTGTCCACATCCCCCCTGAGGGTCACAGCCCGCATGCCGTTGAAACGGGCGATCCTTGCCCAGTCCCGTTCCGTTTCCCAGGAGACTACTGCAGGCAGGGGCACCTGGCTGCCGTCCGGGTGCATCAACTTGAAGTTTTCAAGAAGATACAGGCTGTTTTTATCCATGTCCGCCAGCCTGACATCGATCTCATAGGCTTCCGGTCCCACCTGGATCTCATCGGCGGCAATACCCTGGAAAGCGGCTCTCAGCTGACGTCCCACTTCGGCAGCATCAAACCCCAGGCTGTGGGCGCCGGGCTTGATCTGCATGCGCAGCTCGGGTTTTCCCGGCCTCAGGTCGTCTGTCAGGTTCACCACCCCTTCGAACCGGTTGAACCAGTTTTTCAAATCAGTTACCGCCTCTTTCAAAGTGTCCAGGTCTTTTCCCCGCAGGCGGATTTCAATGGGTCGCCCGCCCGGGCCGAATCCGGGTTCGCTCAAAGTCAGGCTGATTACATCCGGCAGGTTCCCGATTTCTTTGCGCCATGCGGCCAGGTATTCGTCTATACTACCGGTTCTTTTTTCCGCCGTGAGCAGGTCAACGGTAACGGTGGCCACATGGGGGCCGGTTTCAAAAGCCTCGGTGTTCCGATTGTACTGAACATAGGCATTTTCCACCAGATCCCTGCCGCCGGGCTGTTCGGGTGAAAACTGTCTGTTGGTGTGCGAAAGGGCATCCAGTATCCTGTCCACCGTTTTTTCGGTAAAAGACAGCGGAGTGCCCTGGGGCATCAAGAGCTGGGCCATGACAATATCCCCCTCCAGTTCCGGAAATCCCTGGAATTTGATTTTTCCGGATGCCACCATGCCCAAGGACAGGATCAACAGGCCGATAACCACCGATACCACAAGGTAACGCCAGGTGAGCAGCACCTGGATCAACCTGCCCAGGAGCCGGGTGCGTACCCAGTCGAAAAACCGGTCGAACCCCCGGCGGAAACGGTTTTTTTGGTTCGGGTCGAACTGGTGCATGGAGTGGTTCATGTGTCTGGGAAGAATCCAGAAGGCTTCGATAAGGCTGACGGCCAGTACCAGGATCAGCATCATGGGCACAACTTTCAGGACCCGGCCGATCTGGCCCTGGATAAAGGCC
>CAYNHL010000152.1:0-7726 GCA_964397015.1 uncultured Desulfobacterales bacterium
GCCCGCCAGTTTATTGGAGCATTGAAGAAGCGGCCCGTCACATGTGAGATCATGATCTGGGAATTGATCGAAAGAAACGAGTTGACCGCTGAGCTGGAATCGGTGCGAGAGAACAGCATTGTCGAATTTTACAGGCTGTTTCTGGCGACCGGCGAGACCAGGGAGGATTTACAGGCGATTGTCGCCCTGATCGGGGCGGCTGTAAGCTACCTGGTTATCCGGTCCAGGCATATTGATATTTACGGGGGCCTGGATCTTAAGTCCGGTGATGGGTGGAACCGGCTGGAACAGTCAATTGACGTTATCATACAGGGTGTTCTGCCACCGGCCTGATTTTTTTTAACTAAAAATGTCACTAATTGGTGACAAGGAGATGCACATGAATCGACGAGAATTTATAAAAACAGGAGTTATCACGAGCTCGGCCCTATTGGCGGCCGGCACACTTATAGGGGTCTGCAGCTGCGGGAAATCCGGCGACAGGCAGATGCCGCCGGATTTGACAAAAATACGGGTCAGCGGGCTGTCCCCCCGGGCCCACAAAATTCTTTACTATGCCTCGCTTGCGCCCAGCGGCCACAACAGTCAGCCGTGGCGCGTAAAGATCATAAATGACACGGAATGGATAATTGAATATGACAACCAGCGCAGGCTCCCGGTAGTGGATCCTGAAAACCGGGAGGTCATGCTTTCTCTTGGTGCTTTTCTGGAAAACCTGGTCATTTCGGCTAGAACGGAAGGTCTTGAAGCCCATGTATCAATTTTAGCCTCGACAGCTTTTGATACGCAGGTGGCAAGGGTCAGGTTCGAAAGTGTTTCTCCTGTTCCTTATCCGCTCGAACGTATCGTCAAGCGACGTACTCTAAAAAGTCACATGCTTCCCGGTGAACTGACCGGAGCCGATATCCGGGCCTTTGAAAGGCAGGCCGGCGCAATGTTTTATTTTCCCAGAAAAAGCGCCCATGCCCGTGCAATGGCACAACAGGCCATTGAAAACTTCAACAGGCAGGCCCGAAACGACCTGGCCCAGGCAGAAGCCGCAAAATGGATGCGGTTTTCTGACAAGGAGTGTGAACATCATCTTGACGGTCTCACGGTAAAGGGGATGGAGATCACCGGCCCTGCCGGATGGTATGTCCGTCATTTCATGACACCCGAGGATGCAATGGGAAAAGCATTCAGGAAAAAAGGAATGGAAAAGACGGCAAAACAGGCTCTGGAAGGGGCCGGGTGGATTGTTATCACAAGTTCGGGGAATACTGTACCCGACTGGATCGATGCCGGGCGCAGGTTCCAGAAGATGGCCCTTGTGGCAAGGGAAAGACAGATCGCCATTCATCCCATGACCCAGACTCTCGAGGAAAAAGAGGGACGGGATCATATCCGCAAAAACCATCAGCCCGGGATGATTCCACAGTTCATGCTGAGGGTGGGGTATGTAAACAGATATCCCGATCCAGTGTCATTGCGCCGCCCGGTTGACAGTTTTGTGACTGCCGGGTGATTCTTTGCTTGATTGCAGGAGAAGATCCCGGTTATAATCAACGGCACAAGCTTTAATTATCTTTTGTCCAGGGGGGGGGAGATGAGATTTTCAGAAACAAGTACCGGCCGGCTTGAAACCGGTGACGGTCAAATGCTTGATATACATATCTGGGAGCCAAAATCCCCGCGGGCGGTGTTTATGGCCGTCCATGGCGGCCTGGCCCATGCCGGGGACTATGTGACTCCGGCCCTGTATTTCAAAGAAAGAGAAATAGCCACCGTGGCCTATGATCTGCGGGGACACAAGCAGGAAAAAGTTTTCATCAAGGGATTTGACCAGCTGGTGTCGGACACGGCCAGGTTTCTGGACTGGACAGTGGAAAGGTATCCCGGACTGCCGGTATTTTTCCTGGGGCATTCCGTCGGTGCGCTTATCGGGACCCATTTCGGTTTAGGACCGGCCAGGTATGCCGAGGTGCCGGCAGGGTATATTTTTTCATCACCCTACTATGCCAATGCGATCAAGGTGTCTCCCCTCGTGCTTTCCATGATCAGGATTGCCGACCGGGTCTTTCCCCGGGCACCAATACCCGGTCCCGATATCACGGATATGCTGACCCATGACGTTGACATCACCCGCCGCCATCACCGGGATGCGGCAGATGGTCTCAGGGCGCAAAAGGCCTCTTTGCGCTTCGGGGCCGAGCTCCTGAGAGCCCAGGCATGGGTTGCTTCCAATATCGGGGACTGGCACCACGATCTTCTGGTTTTTGTGGCCGGCCGGGACCAGGTGGCGGACAGTGCAATAACGCGGCAGCTGCTTGATAAAATTGATCCATCGAAATGCACACAGGTGTTTCATGAGCATAATTTTCATGAAAATTTCAACGAGATAAACCGGGATGAGACCTTTTTGGCCATCGAGGCCTGGATAGACAAGATCCTGGCGGTTCAGTGATAATTATTTAGCCCCCTGGTCCAGGTCATCGAGCATCCGGGCAACGGTCTGCTTTATTCTATGTTCCGTTTTCCCGGCCGTTTTTTTAAAAGCGGTTTCGATGCCTGCCATCCGGGTGTAGAACGGGGTCCTGTCAAAGGGAATATATCCGTGCCTGGAAAACAGGCTGCTGCCTGCCCGGCAGCCCGGGCCGTTAATGACGGGCCGTCCCGGCCGGTGAAGTTCGTGGGGGATTCCGTGAAGGCGGCAGATCATGGGTCGATGGTCATATACCAGGCATCTGCCCTCCAGGTTGAGAGGACACATCATTGAAAAAGGAGTGTCCGGCCGGTGATACAGCAGCAGGCGGTCCATGTATTGACGGGCCCGAAGTATCACAGCGCTTCGAGTGCGGTCCGGCAGGTTCAGGACACCGTGCAGCAGGTATGCCTTTTCAACATGGGTGTGATGGTAAAAAAGGCTTTTGCAGCAATTGTCGTCACAACCGTTGCAGGTAAAGCCGTATTTACCGGCCACTTTATTCCAGGCGGTATCCATGTCATGATAAAGGGCCTGGATCATTTTCCGGTATTTTATTTTCATGAACTATACCAGATGAACTATACCAGGGGTCTTGGAAAGAAAAGCCTGGCATACAGTTCCATGGCATACCTGTCTGTCATGCTGGCAATCAAGTCACAGGCAGACCTGTCAACAGGATTGTTTTCCGGATTCCAGGGCGCCATTTCCATTTTTTCCAGTTCTTTCTGCAGGGTGTCAGGGTGATTCTTCAAGTGGTGAAAAAGACCGGCAATAATCTTTTTGGCCTTGATGAACTCGTCATGAACCACGCTTGACCGGTATACATTGTCGTACAGAAATTTTCTCAAAATGGTCATGGCCTGTATGGTCTTTTCTCCCAGGTCCAGAACCAGAACGTCTTCATGGACATGGCTGTTGTAGACAAGCTGTTCTATCATGGTGGTGGCCCGGCTTGAATGGCTGTCACCAAGTATCCGGGTACAGATTTCCGGGATGTCGCTTCTGGAGATGACACGGCTTCTGAGGGCATCATCGAGGTCATGGTTGAGATAGGCCATGATATCGGCAATTCTGACGACCCTTCCCTCCAGGGTGACAGCTGTCTCTCCGGGAGTGGCCGGAATGATGTTGCCGAATCCTTTTGAGTGTTTCAGGATACCGTCCCTTACCTCCAGGGTCAGGTTCAGTCCCCTGCCTTTGTTCTCGAGGAGATCCACGACCCGCAGGCTCTGGTCGCTGTGGGTGAAGTGCTTTGAATAGATTTCGATCAGTGCGGTTTCCCCGCCGTGTCCAAAGGGTGTGTGGCCCAGGTCGTGGCCCAGGGCTATTGCCTCGGCCAGGTCTTCATTGAGCCGCATGGCCCTGGCAATGTTCCTGGCAATTTCAGATACTTCCAGTGTATGGGTCATTCTTGTGCGGTAATGGTCGCCCAGGGGAGACAGAAACACCTGGGTTTTATGCTTCAGTCTGCGAAAGGCATTGGAATACACAATGCGGTCACGGTCGAGCTGAAACGGAGTTCGGATGCTGCAGGGGTCGGGTTCGTCATGCTGGCGCGAGGTACTGGTGCTCAGTGTTCCAAAGCGGCAGATAAATGTTTTTTCCCGGTTCTGGAACGATTCCCTTATGGACAGGGAAGGAAGGGTGCCAATTTCCGGATCTATTTTCTGAATGGAGCTATTCATGATATTTTACCGGTTGAATAAATTATGGAATCAGTTTAAACTACCATGCTATGTACCGTATATTGGTGGTTACCGTCAAGCTGAATGCACCGTGAGGTGATGTATCGGGCATGCGGAATATGAAAAATTCATGGAACTTGCGCTTGAAGAAGCGCGCCGGGCATATGATTCAGGCGAATTTCCCGTGGGATGTGTCGTGGTGAATGACAACCGGGTCTTGGCATCGGCCGGCAGGACCGGCACAGCTTTCAAAAACGGGGTGTTCAACGAAGTGGACCACGCCGAGATCCGCGCCATCAAAAGGCTGGCCGAAGTCCGGGAACCCTTTGATCCCAAAAGGACGGCGCTGGTCTGTACCATGGAGCCCTGCCTGATGTGTCTGTCTGCATGTATTTTTACCGGGATCAAAACCCTGGTATATGCATATGAAGATCCCATGGGCGGAGGTACGGGTATTGATTTTTCCAGGGCCGCCCCGTTGTATAAAAACAGCAGGCTTGAAATTATTCCAGGGGTGCTGCGTCAAAAAAGTCTTGATCTTTTTTATAAATTTTTTAATAAAGAAGACAATTTGTACTGGAAGGGGAGTTATCTGGCGGCATATACCCTCGAGCAGGGGCAGAAAAGCAAATAATTCTTGCTTTTTATCAAAAGTCCCGGTATAATTGCGGGTTATATTTTGCCATATATTATTATGGATGCGTGGATGACATCAGGAGGTGTAGAATATCTAAGCGAGTGAAACAGGACCAGACAAACGTAAATAAAGACATCACGGCTGATCACGTTCGGGTGATCGGCGCGGATGGTGAACAGATCGGAATCATGACGATTGATGAAGCTCTCAGTGAAGCACAGGCTTTGAGTCTTGATCTCGTGGAAGTATCTCCTGGCGCAAACCCGCCTGTCTGCAAGATAATGGACTATGGAAAATACAAGTATGAATTGACAAAAAAGAAACAGGACGTCAAGCGCAAGCAGAAAAGCACTCAGATCAAAGAAATCAAGGTCAGGCCGAAAACCGATGATCACGATCTGGAGACCAAGGTAAGGCACATTGAAAAGTTCATTGGCAAAAATGACAAGGTGAAGATAACACTGGTATTCAGGGGACGGGAAGTGATTTTAAAGGAACAGGCCGGCCAGGTGCTTGAAAAGATAGTGGCCATGACTGAACCGTTCGCCCAGGTGGAGCAGTTACCAAAATTCGAAGGCCGGGTCATAACCATGATGCTGGGGCCCAAATAGTGCTTTATTCCGGTTGATCCGGCCTTGTTAAGCTGAACTGATTCAAGTACAGATGAAATGTATGGTGGCATGGCATGCTGTATGCCTGATATGCCACCATCTCTTTTTCATAACACATAGCAGGAAAGGGACAAGAATGCCTAAAATAAAAACAAGCAGAGCAGCGGCAAAACGATTCAAAGCAACAGGATCGGGCAAGTTCAAATTCAGGAAATCACATGCCAGTCATATCCTGACAAAAAAAACCACCAAGAGAAAGAGATCTTTCAGGCGGGATCAGATTGTTGATGAATCCAATATGAAAGAGGTCAGGCGGCTGCTGCCCAACGGATAGATTCAAAAATTGAAGGAGTTTAAAAATGAGAGTTAAACGAGGTTTTAAGGCGCGCCGGCGCAGGAATAAGGTATTGAAGCTTGCCAGGGGTTTCAGGGGCGGCAGGAGCAAGCTGTTCCGTACTGCTGCAGATTCCGTTGACAAAGCATTGATGTATGCATACCGTGACAGGCGGGCCCGCAAACGCGATTTCAGAAGGCTCTGGGTAGTCAGAATCAATGCGGCCGCCCGTATGAACAACCTGTCCTATTCCCGGTTCATGAACGGTCTGAAGCTTGCGGACATCGAACTGGACCGCAAGGTTCTTGCGGACCTGGCAATTTCAGATCCGGCAGGATTTTCCCAGATTGCCTCGACTGCTGCAGCCAGGTTGAATTGATCTTGAAAAAACAGCCTGGCATGAACCAGTGAAGTGATTATACAAAAGAGGCTGCTTTGCAAAATCGTATTGCAGAAATTGAAAAAGAGGCGCTCTCAAGCATTCAGTCGGCGGATACGGCTGAACAGCTGGAGCAGCTGACCGTTAAATATCTTGGACGGAAAGGCATTTTGACCCGTTATCTTCGGGATATTCCGTCACTGCCGTCGGAACAGCGTCCAATTGCCGGCAAGGCGGCCAATCAGCTCAAACAGGCGCTTGAAACAGCGGTTGAAAAGGCAAGGGGCCGAATTGAAACCCGGGAACTCGAACAGACTTGCGGCATCGACATCACCCTGCCCGGACGGCCTTTGCCCATAGGTGTCTGCCATCCTATCACACAGGTCATGGATGACATCTGTGATATTTTTCTCCGGCTTGGGTTTGATATTGCCGAGGGTCCGGAAGTTGAAACCGATTATTACAATTTCGAGGCATTGAATATTCCAAAGTATCATCCCGCCCGGGATATGCAGGATACCTTCTACGTGTCTGAAAATATCGTTCTCAGGACCCATACATCGGGATCCCAGCCCAGGGTGATGGAAAAACAGGAACCGCCGGTAAGGATTGTCTCGCCGGGAAAGGTGTTCCGGTGCGACTCCGACGTCACCCATACGCCGATGTTTCATCAGATCGAGGGGCTGATGGTGGATGAAAGGATTTCATTCAGTGATCTGAAGGGTATTTTGACCACATTCATTCACCAGTTTTTCGATGTGCAGACCGCTCTCAGGTTCAGGCCTAGTTTTTTCCCATTTACCGAACCCAGCGCGGAGGTGGATATCCAGTGTGTCATGTGCCGTGGAAAGGGTTGCCGGGTCTGTTCACATACCGGGTGGCTCGAAGTGCTTGGTTCCGGGATGGTCCATCCGGCCGTATTTGAAAACGTGGGTTATGATACTGAAAAATACACCGGCTTTGCCTTTGGCATGGGTATTGAGAGACTGGCCATGCTGAAATTCGGAATTGATGATATCCGCCGGTTTTTTGATAATGATATACGCTTTTTAGGGCAGTTTTAATTATGAAAGTCAGTTTACGCTGGTTGAACGAATACATCAAGGTGGATCTCGATCCTGACACCATTGCCGGCAGGCTGACCATGGCCGGGCTTGAAGTTGATTCCGTCTCCAGCCTGTTTGATTATCTCGGCCAGGTGGTCGTCGGAAAGGTAAGGGCCGCGTCAAAACACCCCAATGCCGACAAACTGACCTGCTGTACAGTGGATGCAGGGCAAAAAGAAGCTTTGAACATTGTCTGCGGCGCCCCGAACGTCCGCGAAGGCATGACAGTGGCCTGCGCCCTGGTCGGCGCCGAGTTGCCCGGGGATTTCAAGATCCGGAAAAACAAGATACGAGGCCAGGTGTCACAGGGTATGTTGTGCAGCGGTGCCGAGCTGCGCCTGGATTCAGATGCCGCAGGCATAATGGATCTTGATGACAGCCTTACAGCCGGTACCCCCCTGGCTGAGGCATTGAACCTGTCTGACCAGGTTCTTGAAATTGACCTGACCCCCAACCGTCCGGATTGTCTGAGCATGATCGGTGTGGCACGTGAGATCTCCGCTTTTCCTG
>CAYNHL010000153.1:0-7555 GCA_964397015.1 uncultured Desulfobacterales bacterium
GGCTTGACAGACCGGTCGACAGCGTGATCCTTTTTTCGGCAAAAACCGGACAGGGCAGGGAAAAGTTGCTTTATGAAATAGATCGCAGAATCGAATGGTATGCCAGTTGACCGGACAGACCAGCGGGGGAGAGTCCATGAACAGTATCAATATGAAATCCGGTTTTGTCGCTATTATCGGAGCGCCCAATGCGGGGAAATCAACATTTCTCAATCACGTGCTCGGGCAGAAAATATCCATTACATCCCAAAAACCCCAGACAACAAGGGATAGGATACTCGGAGTTGTCAACCGTGAGGCAAGCCAGATCGTTTTTGTGGATACCCCGGGCATTCACAAGGCCCGTTCGCTGCTGAACCAGAAAATCGTCTCCCAGGCCATCGCCGTGCTCGAAGATGTGGACGCAATTCTTTTTCTATGCGATGTGACTGCCCGTCGAAAAGCAGATGAGCACATGATTTTGACCCAGCTGAAGCGGATATCCAAGCCGGTTGTCCTGGGGCTGAATAAAATTGACCTGGTCAAAAAAATACAGATTCTTCCCATGATCGATATGTATAAACACCGCTATGATTTCAATGCGGTAGTGCCGGTTTCCGCCAAAACAGGCTTGCAGATCGAGCCGCTTTTATCTGAAATCGAAAATGTGCTGCCGCCGGGTCCGAGGCTTTTTCCTGAAGAAACGCTGACCGATGTGTCTGAACGGTTTATCATAAAGGAAATTATCCGGGAAAAAATTTTTCGCCTGACCGGGATGGAAATTCCTTATGCCAGTGCGGTCACCATCGATGCGTTTGACGTTGAAAAAAAGCTTATCGTGATTCATGCCAGCATCCATGTCACCCGGGACAGCCAGAAAGGAATAATTATCGGAAAGAAGGGGGCAATGCTGAAAAAAATCGGGGAAACTGCAAGACATGACATCGAAGACATGGTGAGATCAAAAGTCCTGCTCAAGCTGTTTGTCAAGGTGACCCGCAACTGGGATTCCAACGAAAGAATGTTGACCGAATTCGGTTATTGACAGTCCCATGGAACCGTTTTTTCCCAGGCCGGATGAAGAGAGCATACAAAAAGAGCGGGACAAGGCCCGCAGGCTGAGGACCAGCCAGTGGTGGAAGCGCAAGCGTTCCTCAGGTATCTGCCACTACTGCAGGGGCCATTTCCCGCCCCGGGAGCTGACCATGGATCATGTCATTCCGCTGTCGCGGGGCGGCAGAACCGAACGTATCAACGTGGTGCCATGCTGCAAGAAATGCAATTCTTTGAAAAAACAGATGTTGCCCGCCGAGTGGGATGACTACATGGCAGGGCTGTCCTGAAAGCCCGCCCCGGGTTCGATAACTGCCGGGGCGGCAGGATGAATTTAATGGTTCAGGATTATTTTTTCCGGCCGAACAGTCTGTGAATGGTCTGGGCATGCCATTCGCCCCGCCCGGAAAATGTAGGCTGTCCTATATGGATAAGGTGTTTGGCGATCTGGTCATAGGTGGCACCTTCATCGCGCATTGTATGAATGATTTCCATGACAGTGTCCCGGTTGAGCCTCTTTTTTTCGGATTCAACAGGCGCCTGGGCTTCCTGGTATTGTTTTAGCTCGATTTTTTGTGTAAGGCCTGTCTTCCGGCTTTTTTTAAGGATACGTCTACGGGGGCGCACGGGTTGTTCCGGTGCCTCCGCCTTTGGATCCGGCTGTTCCATCGCACTTACGTCGCGATCGGCAGGGGCTGTTTTGTGGACCGGTGTTTCAGGTGAAGAAACTTTTGGTGTCGCAATTTTAAAAGACTGGAGACAGCGTGCGATTTCCTCTATGGCACTGGCCTGGCGTTCGAGCATATCTGCGGCACGGTCCTGGGCGCTGATTAAAAACTCCTGGTTTTTGGCCAGGGATTCAACATGTATGCTCAATGTTTCAACCGCTTCTGCGAGGACATCCATTGTGGTCTCTTCAGGTGCGTACGGCACTGCCGGGCCGGGCTGCTGCGGGGGGCGCTTGATATTCTGCTGGCGCGGGGGCTGGTATCCGGCATAGGATTGAAATCGCTGGGTATTGTAATGGTAACTGCTGTCATAGCTTTTCCGTGTCTTGGCAGTACGCTGCTTTTCTGCCTGGCCGTTACGAAGGTTCTGTAAAAAGTCGTTCATTGTAAACATCTCCTTGATGGGGATTAACGCTGATACTTTATATTATTGATGTAGCGCACCGGTTATCTTGCCTTATCTTGCCAATTCCACATGCCGGCATAAGAATTTTGCGCGAAACTTAAAAAAAAACAAAAAATATAAGTAAAATCTAAAAGTTGTCAAGTTATGTATTTTTTTTCCATATTTGTCAAGAATTTTTTTTCAGGACATTTTCAACGGTCAAAAATTTTAATTTAAGAAGGATCAGGGAACGGCGACCGCATATGATTTGAAATTTTTTTTTGCCTGTGATAAAAAAATCTAACACTATCCTAACAGATACCAGGAATAATTACAAGACTATGGACAATAAAACCTATACCCCCCATTATGTGATCGAAGACCCGGACATCATCAAAACAGACATGCTCGATCCAATCGAGTATGCCTACAGGTCAAAGCGATCCATTGATATTACCATTACCCAGCCAGAATACACCTCTCTTTGTCCAATGACCGGGCTGCCGGATAACGGGTGCATCACCATCAGGTACCGGCCGGATGAAAAAATAGTTGAACTCAAATCCCTGAAATATTATCTGCTCCAGTACAGGAATGTGGGCATGTTTTATGAGCACGTGGTCAACCGTATCCTGGACGACCTGGTGGCTGTACTTTCGCCGCTGTACATGGAAATCACAGGCGAGTTCACGCCACGGGGAGGCATCAGTTCAAAAGCAGTGGCTGTATATCCTTTAAAACCCTGACTGCCTTCTGCTCACACCTGTAATCTGAAGGAATCAATCATATCCAGGGCCTGTTTTTCAGATTCAATGGCGGACAAACGGGCCCGGAACCGGGTAGCGCCGGGCAGGCCTTTGACAAACCAGGCCAGTCTGCCCCTGAGCATCCTGCATCCTGCCTTTTCACCAAAATGCATGGTATAATTTCGGGTCAGCTCAATCATTGTATCGAAAATCTCTTCAATGGCGGGCTGCCGGTATGTTCCTGTCTGAATGAGGCTTTCCGCCCGTGAAAGAATGAAGGGATCGGCCAGGGCGGCCCTGCCGATCATGACACCGTCACAACCGGTCTGATCGATCATTGCAGCGGCATCTTCAGGTGTCTTGATGTCCCCGTTGCCGATTACCGGTATGCGGCACTGGAGTTTCAGGCGTTTGATCAGGCTCCAGTCCGCCGTTCCCCTGAACCCCTGGGTTGCCGTTCTCGGATGCAGCGCAAGAGCATCTACCCCGATTTCCTGTGCCAGATGCGCCAGCTCAAGTGCCTGGGTTCCGGAAACATCCCAGCCTGACCTGAGCTTGATGGTCATCGGCACAGAGATGGATTGTCTGACATGATCCAGAATACGCCCGGCATTTTCAAGATCTTTCATCAAACTGACCCCCGCCCCGGTCTTGACCACTTTTTTGACACTGCAACCGAAGTTGATGTCAATGACATCGGCAATACCCATGGTCTCGATCCGTTTAGCGGCATGAGCCATGGACAGGGCATCGGCCCCGAACAGCTGAATGCTCAGCGGCCGTTCCGACGGATCGGATGCCAGCATTTTCAGGGTTTTTGCCTGGTTGTAATACAATCCCCTGGCACTGATCATTTCAGAGCATACCATTGCACAGCCGCATGATTTGACAAGTTTCCTGAAGGGCAGGCTGGTGATTCCTGCCAAGGGCGCAAGGATTGTACGCCCTTTCAATTTAAGGGTTCCGATATTCATGACCGGCCTGCTTTGTGATAATCCATTGCCGGGCTGGCATAACAGAAAAAACAGTCATGGCCGCAGGGGTGGTCAGTGTATGACCCTATATCCACGGACCTGGTGCAGCGACATCCTTTTGCGGCACGCTGGCCGTAATCCCGGCGGGTATCAGGTGTTCCGCCGTAAATATTTTTGAGCAGGCTCCCGTCTATGCAGGCATTCTGCTGAATGCACATGGTATTCTCCAGCTCATGGAACAGCTGCTTTTCACAGCAGACACAAAGCTCGATACGGTGTTTTGAAAGCTGCCGGCCCATTGTCACGAGAATCTGTTTCATTGACGGCATATCAGGCTTTACCAGTTCGACCATGACACCGGTTTTCCGGTATTGAACCTGCTGTCTGCGAAGGATTTTGGGATAAAGGTCGGCAAAGCTGGTTACACATTTTTTTATTCCCAGAGACGATGCATGGGCGGCGATACTGGAAAACCCGGCAAGATTGTTTTCCAAAGGTCCCTGGTTGACCCGGTAGAAACAGACAGGGTCAAACCGCCATGCAATTTTATCTGCCCCAAATGTGCGGCAAAGGTAATCAAGCTGGGCAAGCCGCCGGGCCAGGGGGGGGATGTTGGGTTCAAGAAAGGGATTTTCAGCGTTGACGGTAAAATTGAAATACAGGTGAAATCCTTTTTTTTCAAGCATTTGTCCTGCATTGGATTCGATGAAGGGTTCAAAATTTTTCGACCAGAACACAATTGTGTGAATATGGTCAGGGTCGCAGGGGATGGTTCTGGTTCGCCTGTTATAAGGGTTGACAATATTGAAACAGCCGGCATCCATTTGTGCCATGAACCAGTCCATGTAAAAAGCGGGGATGTCGGTACGCCGGGACGCTGAAACGATCACCGCTTGATCCGAAGTCGTCATGGCTGCGGGGAAGTTTTGTTCTTAAAAGAAGCAAATGACACGATATTGCTTTTTGCTGTATCGCTTTGGTCTTCAGTGTTTTCGTTTTCTTCTCCCGCTTTTTCTTTTCCGGTTTCAAAGGCAGGCGCGGGGGGGATCAGCTCCAGTTTCATTTTTTTCCCGCCCATTTGAAACTGTTCTCCGTTTATATATTCATTTTTCAATATCCAGGTCACTGTCTGCAGCGGGAACTGGAGCAGTGTCAATCCCACGTGGTACCAGTCTTTTTTCGCATCGGGTGTGATTGTATCTATCCTGGCATAGGTCAAAGGAGATGATTCAAGATAGATAAGCACGATGTCATTTTCCCCTGCCATGTCCGTATTCCTTTCGGTATTTAACTCACCAGCTTCGAAAGTTGAGATTAAAGGTTTTTGCTTGTCAAAATAAACAATATATCATAGTCTTTCACTGCTATAAAGAGAAAGGTGCCCTGCTTTCATGTCCGTTAAGGTTGAGAAAAAAACAAAAATTTTCTGTCTGGTAGCCACATCGATTTTTATGTCCACTCTGGATTCAAGTATCGTGAACGTGGCCCTGCCTTATATAATGGAAAGCTTTCAAACCCGTGTGGATGTCATTCAGTGGGTGGTGATCAGTTATCTTCTCACAGTTTCTTCTCTTTTACTGATTTTCGGGCGGCTCAGCGATATCAGGGGCCGCAGGTTGGTGTACTGCTCGGGATTCCTGGTTTTTACCTTGGGATCCCTGCTCTGCAGCCTTTCTAATACCCCGTATTTCCTGGTGGGCTCGCGCGTTGTGCAGGGGTGCGGTGCTGCCATGCTCATGGCGTGTTCTCCTGCCCTGATCGTGGATGCGTTTCCTCCAAACGAGCGTGGGAAAGCCCTGGGTATGGTCGGTGCGGTTGTTGCCGCCGGATTGACAGCCGGGCCATTTATCGGCGGCATGCTCCTTGACCATTTTTCCTGGCGGGCCATATTCTATATCAATCTTCCCATCGGTATCGCTGCCACAATAGGCGGTTTCATACTGCTCAGGGGCGGCAGTATGGACCAGGGATCAGGTGAACCGCTCGATTTTCTGGGAGGTGTGATGCTGGCCATTTCGCTGATCGCCCTGATTTCCGGCATGACACAGCTGGAAAGGTGGTCTGTTGCATCTTTTGAGTTCATGGTGACCACCCTTGTTTTTTTCATGGCTGCAGCCGGATTTTTCATTGTAGAATTCAAGACAGATTACCCCCTGCTCGATCCTGTCCTCCTTCGTATCCGGCTGTTTGTGTTTCCGGTGATAAACTCAGCCCTGCTGTTTTGCACATTGTTTATTGTCATTTTCATTATGCCGTTCTACCTGGTCCAGGTCTGCGGTTATTCCGCTTCTGCAACTGGTATTGTCATGACAACCCCGTTTATCTTTCTGCTTGTTGTCAGCCCGGTTTCCGGGGCACTGTATGACAGGACAGGATCCTTGGTGCTGTGTCTTCTCGGACTTTTCGTGGTGATGACGGCTTTGATCACCCTGTTATTCCTGTCGCCCGGCATGCCGCAAAGTTCCGTTATTTGGCGGTTGTCCCTGATCGGCCTCGGGACGGCTCTGTTCGTGTCTCCAAACAACACGGAAGTGATGAGTGCGGTGCCGGTTCACCGCCGGGGTATTGCTTCTGGAGCGGTAGCCACCGCGCGTAACCTGGGCATGGTTATCGGTGTGGCCCTGGCAGGCCTGATCCTTTCCTCTGCGATTCCTATCCGGAACACCGAAGCAGGGATGGATCATTTCAACAGTGACATGATCCCGTTTTTCATGGCCGGGTTCAGGCAGACGCTGATCACGGCGATTGTCTGTTGTGCCCTGAACATGGTACTGGTACTGTCCAGGGGGAAAAGGAACCGTTAAACCGGACGGCAGGATAACGGACCTTCATGGGAAAATATGGCCGTGTTTTAAGGTAAATGTCTGAATTCGCCCGTGTTCTGAAAAAAAGCTTCGACTCTGTCTTTATACTGGTCAAAGGTTGTGGCTTTTAATATGGCTTTGAGTTCTTTTCCGCCGTGGTTGAACGAGGGACCCAGGTATGTCCAGAATCCTTTCATCCTCCCGGTCAGGTGCCCAGGGCCATCGAAGATACCCTGGTACCGGAGCAAAAGTTCATCCATGAACGCTTTTATCCTATCTTTGCGGCAGGCTTTTGTTTTGATTGCCTTGATATCTTCTGCGGCAAATGGATTGGCCAGCAGGCCCCGTCCGATCATTACATGTGTGATAAAGGGGAATCTTTTTTTCAGGCTTGAAAAAGAGTCTCTTCCGGTTATATCACCATTGTATACAAAGTGATGTGGGCTGTTTTCAGCCGCCAGGCCGAATGCCCGTTGATCAGCCGCACCTGAATACATCTGGATGCCGGTCCTGGGATGGAGGATAATATGTTTCAAGGGATACCGGTTAAGCACAGGCAGCAGGTCCATGATTTCACCGGGGTGTTTTCTTCCCAGCCTGAGCTTGATGGTAAGTTCTGAGGATATGCCGGAAAGTATTTTTTCCAGCAGGGCATCGATTGTTTCCGGATAGGGCAGCAGGCCTGATCCCCGTTTTTTTTTGGCCACTTTTGAGTGGGGGCATCCAAGGTTCCAGTTCAGGGTCTTGTGTCCCCTGTCGTGCAATGTCTCGGCCAGAAAAATGAAGTCATCGGCATTGTTGCCCAGAATCTGGGGGGTGACCGACAGTCCAGGATTGAATTCCGGCAACACGTCCCTGATCCGGGAAGGTTTGAGCCTCGGCCGGC
>CAYNHL010000154.1:0-7491 GCA_964397015.1 uncultured Desulfobacterales bacterium
TGGAAGTCGGTCCAAAGCCTGTATTGACCGGTCTGGTAAAATCCATTCCAGATGCGGCGGATGTCTTCGCTGTTGCCATGGATGCATCCGGAGGCAGAAAGCCGGCTGTTGAAGATTTGGCCGGGGTGTTGTGCGCTCTTGCATCCAGAGGGGTGGCCGTGGAGCTGTCATCCTGGGAAGATCCCGCTGATGAACCGGTTCTGCAGAAAATGCGGATATCACTGACCGGTGCCAACATCAAACCTTCTAACTCAGGCTTGCTCACCAACAACAGCCAGAGCCATGACCCAGGTCACCGCCAGGAGATTACCATGAAAGATTCAAGACAAAATTTAAAGGAACAACCCCGGCAGCCGCTGCCCGAAAAGCAGGACCCTGTTGCACCGGAAGGTGCCGGAAGGTCTTCATCCGATACGTCAAAACTTTTGATAAAAGGGTTTGAAGCAATGCAGGAACTTCAGTCCCAGACCGCAAGGGTGCATGAAAAGTTCCTGGAAACCCAGGCAGAAGCAAGCCGGACCCTGCAGCAGATGATGGCCGGGACCCGCTCCTTTCTCGACCCTGATCTTGACCGGGGAAAAACCGCAGACTCCCGGCAGGTTACGGACACTCCGGAGCCGAAGGCATCTGTCGAATTATCAGACGATGAGCCAGAAGCGACGGCACCTGTCATTGATAAAGACCCTGCAGGCGCTGACGCAGTTACGGCAGACGAGGCTGCGGCAGCTGACAAAGCCGCAAAAGATGACAAAATCAGGCAGCAGGTCCTTGCCATTGTATCGGAACTGACCGGTTTTCCTCCTGACATGCTGGATTTTTCCATGGATATTGAATCAGATCTGGGAATTGATTCAATCAAAAAAGTGGAAATAATGTCCGAGCTTGAAAAAAAGGTGCCGTCCTCGGGATCCGTGACCGGAGAACACCTCGGGTCTGTCAGGACCCTGGAAGATATCTGCCGGGTTATACAGCCCGGATCTCAGGATGTATCGACAGAACAAGGTTTTGTGCCTGCAGCTTTAGAAGCCGGGGAAGAAGACAGCACGGACACTGGAACCGGTTTGTCAGAAAATGTCAACACTTCTGATCCACTGGCCCTTTTGATCCGGACTGTCAGTGATCTTACCGGTTTTCCCGTTGATATGATCGAACCTGGAATGAACCTGGAATCCGATTTGGGCATTGATTCCATAAAGAGGGTGGAAATATTGTCCCGCCTTGAACAGGAGCTGCCGGACAGCCTCCCTCTGTCAACAGAAGATATGGCCGGGTTGAAAACCATCCAGGAAATCAGCGATTGCCTTAAGTCACAGCAGGTTGTCCGGGCGGATGAAACGCCGAATGTCGCAGCGCAGGCAGCAGCACCGGCTGCAGAAAAAAAGGCCATCGATACCCCAGAAGAGCCTCTGCTGAGGCAGGTGCCTGTTAACAGAGTCTATCCCGTGGACCAGATAAGGTTCTACAACGGGGCTGAAATCGAAGTCGATCCCGGCCTCAAAATTTATATCACCAAAGAAAGCTCGGGTTTTTCAAAAGCTTTGAAAAAGGCTTTCAAGCGAAAGGGGCTGGCAGCTGAATGCATCGATGTAACGGGCGACAGGATTCCGGTACTCGATGATGCCGCAGGCCTGGTTATCATTCCGGACTGCCTGAAAAAAACATCCGACAGCGCCCGTTTTTTATCCACTGCCCTGGCACTGGCCCGTGAAAACGGGAAAATACTGGAGGATGCCGGCCGGAAGAAAGGGGCGTTTTTCTGTACGGTTTCATTCATGGGCGGAGCCTTCGGGTTTTCCGGCTCCCAGGTTGAAGGTGATCCTGTATACGGAGGTCTGGCAGGTCTTTCCAAGACTGCGAGAGCTGAATGGAGAAACGTGCTCTGCCGGGCCATGGATATGCCGGCAGATGCCAGAGTATGTATCCGCAATGCCGAAGCAGCAGCGGCATTGATCATGACACAGGGAGCCGTGGAAATGGGGTTTGACGGGACATCCTGCAATATCCCGGAACTTTCCGTAAAGCCTGTCACCCGGCAGATGCCACGGTTGTCAAGGGCAGACGTGGTGGTCATGACCGGCGGGGCAAAGGGGGTGACTGCAGCATGCGCCATTGAAATTGCCCGGTCCTTTTGTCCTTCCATAGTGCTCATCGGGAGATCGGACCCTCCTTGCGAGGAACCTGCCTGGCTTGCAGGCCTTGAATCACAGGCGGAGATCAAGAAGGCGCTTCTTGCAGAACGCTTTTACGACATGAAGGTAAAGCCGGCTGAACTCGAAGCCGCCTTTCAATCGGTGATGTCCAACCGGGAAATTGCCAATACCCTGGAGGCTGTAAGGGCTGCTGGCGCCATAGTCAGGTATGTCAAGGCCGATATCAGGGATAAAAAGCAGGTCAAAAAAGTGTTCGAAGAGATCCGGAGTGATTATGACAATATCACGGCGGTTATTCACGGGGCCGGGGTTCTCGAGGACAGGCTCATCGTTGAAAAGACTGCCGAGCAGTTTGCCCGCGTGTTTGACACCAAGGTCAGGGGGCTGTTTTCCCTGGTTGAATCTACAAGGCAGGATTCATTGAAATATTTTGTCATGTTTTCATCCATTGCCGCCCGGATGGGGAACGCAGGGCAGGCGGATTATGCCATGGCCAACGAGGTCTTGAACAAAACCGCCCGGCAGATGGCGGATGCCCGTTCAGAATGCCGGTTTCTCTCAATCAACTGGGGACCCTGGGATGGAGGGATGGTCAATGAAAGCCTGCGAAAGGAATTCAATAAAAAAGGCATAAGCCTGATCGATCTGTCACAGGGTGCAAGGCAGTTGCTGCTGGAAATGGGAGATGCCCGAAATGACACGGTGGAAGTGGTCATAGGTGCTTCCATGACTCCTGAAACACAAAAAAAGCCTGACTATAAAACCGTTATCCGGCAAGAGGCCAATTCAGAAAGTCTCATGATCCTGTCGGACCACAGGATTGACAGCAAACCGGTGGTCATGTTCGCATTGCTGATGGAATTCATGTCCCATGCCGCCCTGTCCGGAAATCCCGGCCTGGTGTGTGCCGGACTGGAGGACATGCGCCTTTTGAAAGGGGTTGTCGCAGATAAAAAAGACCTGGTTCTCGACGTGGGTACATTGAAAGGCCGTCCCGTTGATGCCGGATATGAAGTAAAAACGCGGATCACTACAGCGGCTTCTCCTGAACAGACAGTCATGCACACGGGATGCCGGGTTATTCTTGCGGACAGCAGGCCCCGTTCCTTTGAACTGAGCTTGCCCCGTGCAATGGGAACCTTGCGGCCATACCCGCTAAAAATCCAGGATGCTTACAAACGTATTCTTTTTCATGGCACAGGACTGCAGGCCATACAGGCGATAAACGGATACGGGGACAAGGGTATCGAGGTGATAGCCTGCTGCAGTCCGTCACCTGAAGCCTGGATGCGCACCCCCCACAGAAAACAGTGGGTGATGGATCCTCTGTTACTTGATTCGGCTTTCCAGGCTGTTATCCTGTGGTGTCACGCCATGACGGGACATGTCTGCCTGCCGGCGTATGTGAAACGTTTAAGGCTGTATGACGCTGATCCTGGGCCTGAAGAACAGGTCAGGATTTTTGTGACCGTTACCGAATCAACGCGTCACCGGATAACGGCCGATGTGTATTTTGTCAATGAAAACAATTTGGTGATCGCTGAAATGACCGGAGCCGAATCTGTCATCGATTCCTCACTGCTGGATAAGTTCAAGCCGCAAGCCCTGTTCACCAGGCAGCAGATCCTTGCCTTTGCACAGGGGAATCCGTCCGATGCCTTTGGTGACAGGTATGCCGTGTTTGACCGGGACCGGCAGATCGCCCGCCTGCCCAGGCCCCCGTATTTTTTCATGGACAGGGTAATCAGGACTGAACCTTTACAGTGGGAAATGGTCCCTGGCGGGTGGATTGAATCTGAATACGACATCAGGGGGAACGAATGGTTTTTTAATGCAAACCGGACCGATACCATGCCTTTTTGTATCCTGCTCGAGGCTGCGCTGCAGCCCTGCGGGTGGCTGGCAGCCTATGCCGGGTCCGCTTTGCACAGTGAAGACCGCCTTTTTTTCAGGAATCTTGGCGGCAGGGCAACCTTTTACGAATCCCTGACCCGCGGGTCGGGAACCATTGTTGTCAAGTCCAGGATGACGGATGTGTCAAAAGCGGGGGGAGTAATTATCCAGGAATTTGATATGACGGTGATTTCCAATGGTAAAGAGATCTACGCCGGCCACACCAGTTTCGGATTTTTTTCCGGTGCCTCCCTTTCCAGGCAGGTAGGCATCAAAGACAGTGAACTTGCCATGCACGAACTGGCACCTGAAGCACAAAAAAGAGCAATGACCGTCACTTTTTCCAGCCAGCCCCCTGTGACACCGGATGATGAAACAACGGGCAAGAACAATGGAATGCCGGCCAGGGCAATTTGCATGATCGACCGGATCGACGCGCTGTTGACCGACGATGCAGGATGTTACGGTAACGGGTATATCAGGGCTTCAAAAGACATTGACCCAGACGAGTGGTTTTTCAACGCCCATTTTTACCAGGACCCGGTCTGTCCCGGGTCCCTGGGAATTGAATCTTTTCTCCAGACCCTGAGGTTCTTTGCCATGGAAAAATGGTCCCTGCAGCCGGATGAATGGACAGTGGAAATGTCGCAGGACCACGAACATGAATGGACATACAGGGGACAGATCACTCCTGAAAGCCGGAAGGTGAGCCTGGATGTTCATATCCGGCAGGCCGACAGCCAAAACTGTATCCTGATTGCCGACGGTGCCCTGAGCGTGGACGGGACCTGTATTTACGAGATGAAGAGTTTTTCAATCAGGATGACCCGGGTAACTTTTCCCGGCCGGGACCAGGATGCACTATTGTCTTCGGCCGGCCGCACATGCTATAATACATGAACTTCTTGTATTGAAAATATCGCAGGGGAACCATGAAAATTGTCACAACGCACAGGGGGGCTGACTTTGACGCCTTGGCCTGTCTTGTCGCCGCTACCGTGCTGTACCCGGGTGCCAGACCCGTACTGCCCAATTCCGTCAATCCAAATCTCAAGGCGTTTTTATCCATTCACAAGGAGCTGTTTCAATTCATCTCCCCCAATGATATTTCGCCTGACCTGGTAGATACCCTTATCGTGGTGGACACAGGTTCCTGGAACCGGCTGGAGGGCATGGATTCATTAAAGGACTCTTCCGGGCTTAAGATCATAGTGTGGGATCATCATGAACAGGGAACCATCGATGCAGGCCAGGCGGTCATTGAAAATACCGGCGCCTGCATCACGCTGCTGGTAGAGGAGATTCAACGCAGGCGCAAGCTTGTCACGCCTATCCAGGCCACGTTGTTCCTGATCGGGCTGTATGAGGATACCGGCAACCTGACATTCGCTTCCACCACGCCGAGAGACGCTTATGCAGCAGGATACCTGCTTGACCGCAGGGCTGATTTGAACATTCTGGGGACTTTTTTACGCCAGGCTTACGGCAAGCAGCAGAAAGACATCCTGTTCCGCATGATCCAGGAAGCCGGCCGGGAGGATTTCGGGGACTATTCAATGAGCATTGTCACCATGGAAGTCCAGGGCCGTATTGAAAATCTTGCCATGGTCATGCAGATGTACCGGGAAATCGTGAACGTGGATGTGGCGTTCGGGATTTTCCGGGATGTGGAAAGGGACAGGTGCATGATCATAGCCCGCAGCAATGTCGATGCCATCAACGTGGGCATGATGATGCGTGCCATGGGCGGCGGCGGCCATCCAGGTGCGGGTTCCGCTTTGATCAAGTCCGCCGCACCTGAAGCGGTCGAGGATATGATCCGGGAGCTGGTCAAGGGGAATCAGTATTCCTCTGTAATGCTCCGTGATATCATGTCCTATCCGGTATTGACCGTTGAGCAGGACACCCCGGTTGAAGAGGTGGCCAGGCTCCTGCGGGAAGTGGGATGTACCGGCATGCCGGTGGTGGATGAAAATGAGCGTATAGTCGGTATCGTTTCCCGGCGGGATTTCAAGAAGGTCAAAAAGACAGCCCAGATGAAATCTCCTATCAAGGCCTTCATGAGCAGGGACGTCGTGACCATTTCACATGAGAAAAGCGCCCTTGAAGCAGCCCGGCTCATGATCAAGAACGATATCGGCCGGATCCCCGTCATGCAGGACGGAAAGATCATAGGCATTATCACCCGGTCCGATGCCATGATGTATTTTTACGATCTTCTGCCTGACTGACCATCGAGCTTGCCGGCGGCCTTTACAGCAAGCTTTTCCCTGAATATTTTCGAATTGTGGCGGATATCCACCGGGAATGATTTTTCGATAAATACATGCTCGATGGTCTTTGTAAGCGGAAAGGCTGAAGCAAGGGCTTTCATTTCGTCGATAAAAGCCTTTCTGGATTTGACCGGGCCTGACGGTTCGATAAAAATTACCGGGACCTGGTTTCCCTGAGGGCCGACACCGACCAGGGCGCTGCGGTAGACGTTTTCATGCTTGTTGAATATGGATTCGCACGGGATGGTGAACATGGTTTCATCCTGTGTTACCACGCGGTGGCTTTTCCTCCCGCAGAACCAGATCCGTCCCTTTGAATCCAGCCATCCCAGGTCACCCATGCGGTGCCATAGTGTACCGTCACTGTCCGTCAATTTGGCCAGTTCATCCGATCGCTTGTCATTGAAATAGCTTGTTGTGACAAGGTCTGCCGCAACAATTATTTCCCCTACCTGTGTCGGGGGAAGAACCATGTGCTCTTTCAGCCGGACAATGGGGTCATCGCTGATCTGGATGATCTTTACCTTTGTTTCGCAGATGGGCCTGCCGATGCACAATCCAAAACCTTTGTCACTCAACTGGCGGGTCTCGGACAAAATTTCTTCTGACCCGATGGAAATGACAGGGACAGCTTCGGTTGCACCGTAGGGGGTATGAACCTGTGCCCCTTCATGCAGCATGCTGCTGAATTGTTCGATATTGGCGGGTGACACCGGTGCACCGGCTGAAATGACCCGCTTGAGAGAGGGGAGTTTGATACCTTTTTTTAGGCCGTAGCTGCCGACCCGGTTCAGCAGTGCCGGAGAGGCGAACATATTGGTCACCCCTTGATTTTCAATGGCCTCGATGATCCGTTCCGGGTTGACAAGGGCGGGTTTTGTCGGGTCCATGTCCGGGATGACGGCAGTCATTCCCAGGGCAGGATCGAACAGGGCGAACAGCGGGAACGTGGGAAGATCTATTTCATCCGGTCCGATTTCCCAGTGCGCCCTAATCTGTCTGATCTGGGCATCGAAATTGCCGTGGGTATACACCACTCCCTTGGCAGGACCTGTTGAGCCGGTTGTAAAGACGATGGCCGCTGTTTCATCCGGTGCGGTTTCAGCGCAGGGGTATTCATCTGAGGTATCAATCATCAGTTGCCGCAGAGTGCTGCCGCCCCAGAACCATCTTCT
>CAYNHL010000155.1:0-7450 GCA_964397015.1 uncultured Desulfobacterales bacterium
GGAAACCGGCCTGCCGTTGTAAGTCAGCTGTTCCTTGTCTTCCTGGTTCAACTGGTTGAAATGAAACAGGGCGTTCTGGTCGCCGAGAGTCTTCCGGGTATCGGTCCTGACATAAAATTCAAACCTGACCTGCGTTTTTTGAACAGCATGGTATGACGATGCCTTGTTTTGGGTAATGGTCTTGCCCGAAGCCTCCTGGCTTCTGGCCCAGGACGTTTTTGGCAGGCTGCCTGATGAAACAGGAAAGCCGGATGGTATGGCACCCATGATAATACCCCCTTATTTTTCGTTATAGCATAACTTTAACAAATATCGGATCATTTTAGTTATGTCTTGAGAAAAAATACCGGTCAGGCCTGCCGGAAAAGATACTCATGGGACCGGCTGACCGGGATGGTCTCTTTAATGCCGTTGAAAACAATTTCCATCCGGTAGGTGAAAGTCCGCCTCACCTTGACAATTTTTTCACTGTTAACAATGGTACTTCTGTGGACACGCCAGAAGATTTCCTGGTCCAGCTGCTGTTCGAGTTCTTTTACCGGCGTCCGGATCAGGTATTCTAAGTCCTGGGTTTTGACCGTGGTGTATTTGTCCCGGGCCATGAAATAATAGATGTCAGATACCGGAACAAAGCGGATGTCCTGGCCCTGGCGAACCTTGATCAGTCGCAGATGATTTGAAGGCTGGCGGTTTTCAAGTACCCGGATGATTTGCAGGATGCCGGTTTCAGAAGAAACAGGGCCTGACATCAGGCTTGTTTTAAGGCGGTCTACGGTTTTAACCAGCCTTTTTTCCGTCACGGGTTTCAGGATATAATCAAAAGCTCCCGCTTCAAAGGCATCGACGGCAAACCGGTCATAGGCGGTTATAAAAACCACCCGGCAGCGGTCATGTATGCACTTTGCCACTTTCAGCCCTGTCATTCCCGGCATCCTGATGTCCAGAAAGGCGATATCAGGAGCGTACCTGTCCACTGCCTCAAGGGCCTGGTTTCCGTTTTCAGCTTCGCAGCAGATTTCAAGTTCGGGCCAGTGTCTGTTCAAAAGAGTTTTCAACCCCTTTCTCAGGTGGATTTCATCGTCTGCAATGATTGCTTTGAAAACCTTCATAACGGTACCTTTATCATGGCCCTTGTACCGCCGGGCCTGTTGGGATAAAGTTCCAGGCGTGCCGCATCGCCGTAGACAGCCCTGAGCCGCTGATTGACATTGTCAATGCCGACTCCGCCTCTGATATCGTTGTTGTCAAGTCCCATGCCTGTATCGGTAATGGTGATGACCAGCCTGTCGTTTTGGGCCCGGCATTCCAGGGTTATATCCCCGCCATGTATTTCAGGCTCCAGCCCGTGGAGCAGTGCGTTTTCCACCAGGGGCTGGAGAATCATCGGCGGGAAAGGAATCTCCATGTCGCCGGTATGGTCCATTATTGCAAAGGTAAGGCGGGGGCCCATCCTGACCTGGTAGATGTTCAGGTAGTGCCTCACCAGGTCCAGCTCCTGGTCAAGGGTGATCATGGAAGTTCTTGTTCTCTGCAGGGAAATCCGTAAAAAGGCGTTGAGGTCTTCCAGCATTGCTTTGCCTTTTTCAAGGTCGCTGTCCAGAAGAGTTCGCACAGTGGAAAGGGTATTGAACAAAAAATGGGGTTCGATCTGGGCCTGAAGCAGCTTGAGCGACATGCGGGCCGTCTCTTTTTCAAGGGTCAGGCGCCTGATTTTTTCATCTTGAAACGCTTTGTTTGAGGCCTTTATCCGGCTAAGGGACGAAAAAAAGTAAATAATGGGGATGCCGCAGATTACACCGAAGACTGCTGTCTGGTGCCATATGCTGCTAAAAAACATAGAAAAAGAAGTTCCATGTCTTGCGGACATATACAGCCAGCTCAACACCGAACCCAGAAGGATCCCGGCTCCCAGCCCGCCAGCCGCGCCTGCAAGAAGCACCTTGCGGCCCACAGATTCGCCTGCGTGCATGCCGATCATGACAAAAAAGCAGATGCTCAGGCCGATCAGCTGTGCAATGATAAATACATCCAGAAATACCACATCTTCCAGAACCATAAATGTAAGAATCACTGCGATCAGTGTATTGAACACCGCGGTCAGTCCAAAGGACCGGAAAGTTTCTTTAACGGTTATTCCATGTATGCCTGAAGTCATGGGGACAACATACATGTTTGCCCCGGTGTTGGCAATACTGGAATCGCAAGGGGCCGGCGGAGGGCATCGGATGTTTTATCCTGCGGTCTGTCAACCTATTCTGCCGTCTGTCCCAATTATTCTGCGGTTCGTCTCAAAAGGCTTGGGTCGTTTCAATCGGCCGGTTACTCTGATAGCAGTTTTAACCGTTTAACCCACAGCGAGGAGTATAAAATGAAAATCAGTACTTTTATGATCGGTATGACCGCAGCCTTATGGCTCTGTACAATGGCTGCACCATTATTGGCGGATGATGCCAAAGGCAACCTGGTATTGACCATCACAGGTTTTGACAGCGATGAAGGATCGGCACGGGTGGCCTTGTTCAGTTCCCGGCAGGAGTTTGAAACCGATAAGCGTTTCATGGGATTTGATCTTGAAATAACTGACCGCAAAGTGCACCTGACCATCCCGGATATACCTTTCGGGACCTATGCCGTCAAGCTTTTCCATGATGAAAACGGCAACAATGAACTCGATACCCGGATTTTCGGCATACCGGCTGAACGCTACGGGTTTTCGAACAACGCCCGGGGAAAGCTCGGACCGCCTTCCTTTGATGAGGCAAAGTTCGATCACTTGTCAGCTGTGACCTCTTTACAGATTGAGATCAAATAAAAACAAGGAGGATTGATCATGACTTTTGTTTCCAAACTTACCCGCAGGCAGTTTTTAAAAACAGCCCTTGCGGCAGGATCTGCCGCCGCTGTCCAGTGGGGTACTCCTGCGTTCCCGGCTGTGAAGGCAGGCGGAAGGAAAGATTGTCCTGTCGTGGTGATCGGCGCAGGACTTGGCGGACTGGTGGCCGCTGCCTATCTGTCAGGTTACGGATTTCCCGTGACACTCATCGAGCAGCACAGTATTCCCGGAGGATATGCCACAAGTTTCGACAGGGCAGGGGGACGGTTCACTTTTGATGTGTCTTTGCATGCCACGGTTGCTGAAAATGCAATGCCGCAGCGTATTCTCTCGGATCTCGGCCTCTGGGAAAAGCTGGAGGTTGTTTACACTCCTGAACTGCGCCGCATCAAGACCAGAAACTTTGATGTCACCTTACCTGCACGGGACCCGGAAGGTGTAAAAAAAGCCCTGTCCGATGTTTTTCCCCATGAAAGAAAAGGAATCCACGGGTTTTATTCGGAAATGATCCAGGTGATCGAGGAATTGTGGGAACAGTCAACTTTTGACGTATCCATGATGGACCGCCTGTCCCGGATGAACCTGGCGCAGTGGATGGACGATCATGTCAGCGACCCGGCGGTAAAAGACTGCCTGTCACTTTTTTCCTCATATTACGGCACGTCGCCTGAAAAAACGAATGCCCTGTTTTATGCAATTGCCACCGGAGAATACCTTGTGATGGGCGGCCAGTATTACAGAACCAGGTCACAGGATCTCAGTGACACCCTGGCCTGTGCCGTGCTGGATAACGGCGGAGATATTGTTTACAATACCCGGGTTGAATCCATAGCATTCGGTTCGGACAATCAGGTGGAAGGGGTGCTGGATTCAAGAGGTACCAGTTACCCGGCAAAGGCTGTTGTCGCAAACTGCAGCGCGCCGGTACTGTTTGACAGCATGGTGCCCGAGGGCCTGGTTCCTGAATCCTTTCGGTCCAACCTTGACCGCCTGAGGCCGTCGGTCTCCAGTTTTGTGGTATGGCTGGGGCTGAACCGGGAGCTTGAAGGTATTTCCAGTTACGAGATCGATATCCGGGGTGATTCTTCAGGCAGCGGTTTTGGTGTTACCATTTACGACAATCTGTTCAAGGGATATTCGCGTCCCGGAACATCCACCCTTTCTTTGATCCGCCTGGCTGATCATGCCGAGTGGAAACCTTTTGAGGCGGACTATAAAAAAGGGGAGAAAAGCGCGTATAATCTTAAAAAACAGCAGATTGCCAGGGAAATGATCCTCGATCTTGAAAAAGAGTTGATACCCGGCCTGTCCAAAATGATAGAGGTCATGGAGGCAGCAACTCCCTTGACCAATCAGCGTTATACAGGTAATCCCGGTGGTGCGGTTTACGGATTTGACAGTGATTCCAAGACGCTGGATACCCGTACTCCTGTCAAGGGGCTGTATCTTGCAGGGGCCTGGTCTTCAGGCGGCGGTTACACACCGGTCATGATGTCGGGCAGGGATGCTGCCATGGCGGTGCTGGCCGATGCTGCCGGATAGAGTATATCCCGGGCCGGCCGGCATCCAATTTCTTCGGCCGGCCCGGGGTTTTAAATTTGTAATCCCTGGAATGTTGTCAGGAGATTTTTGCTATTTGAACGGATCCCACCTTATGGTCTGTTTTTCATAAGCAGGGGGGAACTGTTTCAAGAATTCGTCATAATAATAAAGCTCTTTGAAAGAAGCGAAACTGAGTCCATAAGCGGCCTTGGGACGTTTGTTGAATTCTTCGGGGTCGATTTTCTGGGAAATGATATCATCCATCACGTCATCCATACCCGTTCCCATGGCGAACCTTAGCTTTTCCCGGTTGGCAATCTGTTCAGGGAGCATATCCCGGAAAGCTTCTCTTAAAACATATTTTTCGATCTGGTTTTCACCGTAAATTTTCCATTTCATGGGTATCTTTTCAGCAAAGGCAACAACCCTGGTGTCCAGAAAAGGAGTCTTGTAAAGCACGCCGTTTGCCATCCAGCTTCTGTCCATTCTTCTCAAGGCTGTATTGTAGGCGATGTCCAGCAGCTTTTTCGCCAGGCGGTCCCGTTGTTCCGGGCTTTTGACCTTGGGATTTTTCAATACCATGCGATACCCGCCGAAGAGCTCGTCAGCACCTTCTCCTACCAGCACGGCATTGCTGTATTCCTTGACTTTTCTGGACACGTAATAGTTGGAAAGAATACCTGATACACAGTCTTCGTCAAAGCTTTCCAGGTACCATATCGCCTCGGGAATAATGCTTTCAATGTCATCATCAGTTATTTCATAGACAAAATGCTCGAGACCCAGAAAGTCGGCCATCAATTTGGCGTTTTCAAGATCCGGACCCTTTGCCCGCTGGACCGTGCCGGTGAAAAGCTTGATGTCGGGATTGAACGTTTTGGCGATTGCCGCAACAATGGAACTGTCGAGTCCACCGCTTAAAGAAACGGCATTGGCATCATCCATACGCCTTTTTACAGCATCTATCATCAGTTCCCGTAAAATTTCCGCAGCTCCCTTGACACTGTCGCCCGGATCCGGAACATCCGGTTTGAAGGTCTGGTACTGTTTCAACCCGTGATATGAACTGTAGATATGTCCAGGCGGGAGTTCATGGATGCCAAACTGAACATGATCCTTCAACCCTTTCATTTCACTGCTGAAATGAAGAGTTTCGCCGTTCCACCCGTAAAAAAGAGGCCTGGTACCGATCCCGTCCCTTGCCAGTATGACCTCGTCATCTTTTTCCACAATGGCGCATACAAAGCTGCCGTCCATGTAGGAGAAGCAATCCCGGTCATACTTCTGATACATGTCTTTGAAAAGATCGATATCACGCTGATCGCTGTCGTCACGCCCGTTGAAAAGCTTGCCGTCGAACAGAATATAGGGAGCATCTTCAAGTGAAGAACAGATGGTTCTTTCCGGTGAAAGGTTCATTTCATTGGCTCCAAGTGCCCCGCGATTGTCGGGAATAGATCTGAGACTTGAATTGTCCGATCCCCTGTGACGCATATCTTTTAACATCTTTCCAAGCATCTGTGCACAATCGCCTTCAATTTTACCATGTTGAGAAACGATTCCGGCTATACAAGCCATTTTATACCTCCTGAAGGTTTGGTTATTGATTATCAGTGTCAATATATTTTCATCTCAAATATTATGTGATAAAATTATCCAAATGTCAACAATCAATCATGGCCATTATTGCCTGGCCAAGGTCCATTTCCCGTGATATGGCCGGGGGGGCTGCCTTATAATTGCCTTGACAAAGAAAAAACCCGGCTTTAGGATGCACAAGATCAGTCAAAATGTGCAAAACTCACCAAGGGATGGCATGGACCGGGAAACCGCAAAAAAAACAAACCGGCTTCTGCATGAAACAAAAGTAATGACACTGGCGGTTTCAGATCAGAATACCCCTTGGTCGTCCCCGGTTTATTTTGTCTTTCACGACCAAAAGTTTTATTTTTTTTCAAATGAATATTCACGCCATGTAAAATATGCCGCCTGCAGGAAAATCATGGCCGCCTCAATTTTCAATGACGCGGACCGGTTGAACGATATTTATGGCCTTCAGATGTCAGGCCGGCTGGATATCGCATCAAAAATGAATTTATACCTGACCGTTGTCAAAAAATATATCACCAAGTTCAATTTTTTGTTCAAGATATACGGTGCCAGTATAATTGAAGACAAAAATTTTTTTATAGAAAAATTCAAATCGCAGCTGTATTGTTTTAGTCCGGAAAAAATCTTTTTGTCTGACAATTCAAAACCATCCGGTAAAAGAACTGAAATTGACATCACCGGATTCAAGTGAGACAAAGGCTTTTTTGCAGGGGTTTATTAAGCGCTTCCTGATTTATAATATCTGAAATTAATTACTCGAGTACAGGTGTGGATCATTGTGGCCATTATCGGTAAAACTCCTGTGATCAGGGATCGGGCGGATTCCAGAAGGGTAACGCCAGCATCCAGGGCAGCTGGGCCACCCGGGGTGTCTTCTGGAATTCAGACAAACCGATGGTCATGCCCAGGTGGCCTTTGGAGGGCTGCGCCCTGTAGGTGCCGCACAGATAATCCCACCACGGCAGGTTGAACCCGGTGAAGCCGCCAGAGCCCCATTAGTCCCAGCATGCCAAAGAAAAACCCTGTCCGAATCAATGGTTCCTGCTTGAAAATAATTTCTTCCATCACGGATCATATTCCTGTCAATATCGTGGCGATGGTATGGAAATTCTGTCATATTGTCAATAGGTCTTACAATGTGATTGTTGCCGCAAAAAAATTCTGAACTTGCCGGACCGTGCCACCATGGCTCAGATCTCCGGTAGAAAAATTGATCCCTTGACAAAGCAAGAAAAAAATATATAAATAGTTGTTTATATGTTTGTTAGACTGAACTCCCTGCCCTGGTTTTTTTTAAACAAAAGGGCCTCAATCGACTTCAAAGTGACAACGCATCCGGTGCAGCTGAGCTTTGATGAAATAAAGCTTGATATATGTTAAAACCATCCAGGATCTGGTATGGTCGATTGGCAGAGGAAAGCAGGCAATCTTGAAACATTTTGTCAGATAACGTTTTCGGAGGAC
>CAYNHL010000156.1:0-7280 GCA_964397015.1 uncultured Desulfobacterales bacterium
ATCCTGCATGGCATGATGTGCAACGAGCCTCGTTGCCCTGGATGTTCACTCAGAAATTGTTCAGGGTGAGGCCTGCTTTGCCCATCTTGTTTTCAGGGTCTGCCGGGCACAGCCATGTCCAGTGGATTACCTGGTGAAACTGACGGCCGGCTTCATTATGGCATGACAAGCATGCTTCGGTAACTTCCGGACCGGAGGTGAAGGTTTCTTTCAATACCTCGTGCCGGGAATGGTCAGCCGTGATCCATCTTTCCGGCTGCTGCACCACTTTTTTGGCCTCGGCAGCCCCGTAGGTCTTGTAAGACTGTTCTGATTCTCCTTTGGTGGCGTGTGCTGCCAGTGGTACAAACAGCAGCAGCCAGCCAAGCAGGCAGCACATTAGTCTGATTTTGGAAACCGTCATAATTCCTCCTGGAAAAAAGTTAAAATCCCCATTAACTTAAGATTTGTAACGGCATTTTATAAGGAGTTCTGCATTGCAATCAATCGGGGAAATCCCGCATTTAAAACATTATTCTATGCAGTTTTGAAATCGATTTTCAGAATATGTGACCGCTCCTTAAAAAAATCATGACCGCTTCGGCATGGAGAGTATAAAGGATGGATGGCCTGTCAATTGCGCAGCATGTGAATAATCACGATTACACATTTGCTTTTGGGTGTTTTCCCCAATAGCATTTTTTCCCCGGTCTGTATATTGTTTGTATTGAACATGTTACGCCAGATCTAAAGCCCAGGCATGTCTGAGATGATTAAAATTTTTTTCAATCAGGAGGTTACCCATGACATTACAAATAACGCTGGAACCGATTTTATCCATTGCAGCAGGAATTCTGATTCTGGTTTTTCCAAAATTTCTGAATTATATTGTCGCAGGATTCCTGATCGTGTTCGGCATTTTACGATTGGTATAGTTGTGCCCTTACCTGGCAGGAGCTTTGGCAGCGGCCCGGATAATAAAGCGGGCCAGGTTGCCAAGACCGGTTTCGTCTGAAGGCGTTATTCTATCACCGATATAAACATGGAAACCACTATGGCGCCATGAAAGCATATTCTCAATGATGGCATCATTAATTTTATCGGTCGATTTATTATACAAAATTGTAATAATTTATTTTATACAGGCAACAAGGGATACTTTTTCCATGGAGGTCTGCAATTCCTGTTGTTGGGGATTCACCCTCAGACGTGTAATATCCCTTCCTGAGCGGCCAGCCTCCTGGATATAGTTTTCAAGAGAATCAGAGATGTCATAATGAATCACCATGCCGACATCTTTTTTATCCATACCCATTCCGAAAGCAGACGTTGCCAACATAATTTCGACATCGCCACTTATGAAGGAATCCTGGTTTTCCATTTTTCATACTTGTTTTTGCATATTCCTTTGAACCGGTCGAACCACCTGATATTTCTGATCTACAGAACAAATGGATCGTCCACCCTTTCGGCCTGGATATTGTGCTGCGGTTCCACAAATTCATGGCAATGGCTGCAGCCGTGCTGCTGCTTCTGCATCCGGTACTGCTTGCCGCAGGCTCTGGAAATCCTGGTTTGCTGATTTCCCTGGATCAGCCCTGGTATATTTGGCTGGGTAAGATCACACTGGTGCTTGTTCTGATCAATGTCGGTTTAAGCTGGTATCAGAAAAAACTGCATCTGAAGTTTGAAAAATGGCGGTTCCTCCATAATATCCTCGGCCCAATGATTATCGTTTTTGCATTTGTCCATTCCATCACCGTGAGTAATGATCTTCAGCATCCTTTTATGCAGGGTTTGTGGATTGTTTTCTTTGTCACTGCCGTGCTGGTATTTGTCTGGCACCGCATTGTCCGGCCGTGGCAGCTGCAGCAAAACCGCTGGGAAGTTATGGATGTGCAGCCGGAAACCGATGATGTCTGTACGGTAATCCCGATACTGAGCAGGCAGTGTTCCACCATGAAATCAAGAAAATAGAAGCAGGTAACCATCCCCGATTGAAGGTTGTAGACGTACTGTCAGACCCGGATGAGAACTGGGACGGGGAAAGCGGATACATTGACAAAGAAAAGATCATCAGTCACTGTGGTGAAGACCTTTCCGGCAAGATATTTTATGTGTGCGGACCGCAACCTTTGATCGCTGCGGTGATTTCCGCCCTGGATGAACTGGCCGTCTCACACCGGCAGATCCGGGTTGAAATTTTTTCATTCCTGGATTGAATGCTTTTTTAAGAGCAGGAGAAATACGCTATGCGCAAAGTCCAACTCAAACATGTCACAAGTGCCACCCTGTGCTTCATTGCTGCTGCCATTATCGTACTGGCAGGAATTCAAGCCTGCGTGACAGGCGAAGCACCATCAACAGCAGGAGCCGACCTTTTTCAAAAAAAGGGCTGCACCCAGTGCCATTTTACAGACAGCCGGGAAACAAAGATAGGACCGGGTTTGAAGGGCCTTTTCAACCGCGGGAAACTTCCTGAAAGCGGCAGTCCGGTTACCAGAGAAAACGTGCAGGATCAGCTTATTGACCCTTATGAGAATATGCCCGTGTTCAAGGACAAATTGACCAAAGCCCAGCAGGAAGCGATTATCGATTATTTGAAGACGTTATAATCCCCCGCCGGGAACCGGAGTTGACAGGTCAGTGCCGAAAAGCAGTCATCCCAAGACAGGATAAGGTAAAATAAAATTTCTGCAGTGAAAACACCCCAAGCCGGTGAATTAATTGATACTGGCAGATAACTTCTGAACAATAATTTTTATAAAGGAGAAAACCCATGAAAACCAAAAAAAGCATGATAATTATTTTTGCACTCTCCGCTTTCACCGCAGCAGTGGTTTTGGCAAAAGCACATATGCCCGAACCTGAGGCTGAACCTTTCTGGGCCTATATATCTGAAACAAATCCCTATACAAAATGGCATATGTGGCCGGGCAAAGAAGGCGTATATGAAGGGCAAAGCCCGCATGGCGCTTTTTTAAAGCTTTACATCAATGACACTGCCCTTGCGGCGCTCAAAGAAAAAAAACCCATGCCGGATGGGGCGATAAGTGAATAACGCAAACCTCAGAACAGGATGCAGATCCGCAAGGAGTTAATTCATGTTGTGTCTGTATCAGGTTGGCGCAAGTCGAGTCAAAAAAATCAATACCAGCTATCGAAAACCGGAATTCGAGGGCCTGCCTCATCACAGACCAGTTCAAGAATGTAATCGGAAATCTTTTGCGGCGGGTCATGGTGACGGAAAACATGGTGAGGCTGTGTTCCTGTGGTGTCGGCACAGGACACCACCGGGATACGGCCGCGGTCGCTTTGTTCGGCACAGGAACCAAAATTCCACCTGCAAATTTATTATATGCGACTGCCCTGTATGTTCTTTGGAAAGTCCTTGACATATTTTCCGGATGCCGGTAAGTAAAAAGATTGTAATCAAGGTGCACGATGCCGAAGAGGGAACCCTGTGAGAGTCAGGGACGGGCCCGCCGCTGTAAACGGGGACGAAAGCCGCAGTTGAAGTCACTGTTCAGGAATGAATGGGAAGACGCGGCCAGTAGGACGATCCGTGAGTCAGAAGACCTGCCTTGGTTTTTGGATTTTTCCGCGGACAAGAAAAATCCAGTTCAGATCTTGAGTAAAAAAGGGAAACCCTGGATCGATTCGTTCGGTCCGGGGTTTTTGATTTTTCCGGACCGCAAGGATTAACACTGTTGACGGTTGGAGGAAAAATGAAAAAAGCATTGACAGTAGCGGGTGTGATCTGGGTTTTACTGTGCCAGACAAGCGTTTTTGCCGGCACGCCCCGGCCCGTTCCCACCCTGGACGAAGTCGTGGTCTCCGTGACCCAGACCCAGACCCACCTGGAAGATATCGGCGGCAACTCGGTAACAGTCATTACCGCTGAAGACATTGAAGACAAAGGATACCACACCGTGCCGGAGATTCTTGGAACCGTTCCCGGCGTATCGATGATTTCCAACGGGGGAATGGGAACCAAATCTTCTGTGATCATCAGGGGAGCGGATTCTAAAAATACGCTGGTGCTGATTGACGGGGTTATGGTGAACGATCCGTCAGGGGCCAACAGGGATGCCAACCTGGCGGATATCAACCTGGATAACGTGGAGCGTATCGAGGTTGTCAGGGGCGCCATGAGTGTCATGTACGGAAGTAACGCCACTGCCGGCGTTATCAATATCATTACCAGGAGCGGCAGTGAAAAGCCTGAAGGTTATGTTACCGCCGAAGGCGGATCCTACGGCACCTGGAAGGCTGGAGCCGGAATGTCCGGCACGGTCGCCCGGGCAGGTTATTCGCTTTCCGCTTCCACTTTGACCCGGGACGGGTTTTCCGTTGCTGACGCTGATAACGACCGGATTCCACAGAACGGAAACACCGATGAAAAGGACGGGTACAAAAACCTGACCCTGTCCGGACGCGTCAAAGTGGATGTCAGTGATGATTTTCATGTCGCTGCTTCACTGCGCTATGTGGATTCGGAAGTTGAACTCGACGATTATGCCGGGGGGTATACAGGCGACAATATCTCTTCTGAATGGGTTCAGGATCCGGTTTCCGGGGAAGGGGTGAACACCCTGGTGCCAAATCCGGCCGGTCCTAAACACAAGAGGTCCGAGGCTGAGCGTACCTGGGGCCTGATCAGTGCGACCAACACCTTCAAGGACAAGATGTTCGAGTCTGTTTTGACCGGTAAATTTTCGCGAAGTGACCGCCAGAGTTTCGATAACGACAATGACAGCTGGTACGACTACAACGGGGCGACAAACGAGGTCTCCTGGCAGGGAAACATCCTGTTTGACAACAGCACGTTGTCCTTTGGCGCGGCCCTTTTCATGGAATCCATGGAAAGCATGAGCGCGTCAGTGGCCAGTGTGGATACCCGAACCACCAGTTTATGGGTCCAGGACCAGCTTTTTGTCACAGACAGCCTGACCCTGATTGCCGGGGCAAGGCTGGACGACCATGAAGCCTTTGGACAGAAGGCTACGTTCCGGCTGGCCCCGTCCTACAAGATCCAGGGTACAGGGACCCTGCTGAAAGCCAGTTTCGGTACCGGGTTCCGCTCTCCGTCGCTGTACGAACTGTATTCTTCCTACGGAAATCCGGATCTCAGCCCCGAAGAGAGCATCGGCTGGGATGCGGGGATCGTGCAGCGGCTGGCAGATGATACCGTGAAGCTGGAGTTGACTTATTTTCAAATGGATTTCAAGGAACGCATCGATTATGATATGATGATTTCCCGGTACAACCAGCTTCCCGGGACCACCCAAACCCGTGGAGTGGAAGTGGCCGCAGACTGGATGCCGACGGAGAACGTGACCCTGGGGGTCTTTTATGCCTATACACATACAAGGGGCCCGGATGACCGACGTCTTGCAAGACGGCCTTACAACCAGGCCGGGATGACAGCCACGGTAAGGTTCCTTGAAAAAGCCTCGGTCTCCATGGATGCCAAATGGGTCGGAGAGCGGCTGGCCTCTCCCTATGCCAGGGACATGGACGGTAACACGGTTGAGACCCTGGGCAGCTATACCCTTGTAAACCTGGCGGCATCATATGATTTCAGCCGCCGCCTCCAGCTGTTCGCCAGGGTGGACAATCTTTTCGACCGTTACTACGAGGAGGCCTTCAGCTATGCCACGGCAGGGTTGTCCGGCTATCTCGGTGTCAGGGTAAGGTGGTAACATGAAACAGATTCTGTATCATTCAAG
This sequence comes from uncultured Desulfobacterales bacterium, assembly GCA_964397015.1. Classification (GTDB taxonomy): domain Bacteria; phylum Desulfobacterota; class Desulfobacteria; order Desulfobacterales; family Desulfobacteraceae; genus MADRE2. The sequence continues at coordinate 5,712 of CAYNHL010000156.1, forward strand.
GCGTATTCTGCCTGCCTTGTTTTTAGGGCTTCTTTTGTGCCATGGTGCTCAGGCTTACCCTGTTGCGTTCACTGACAGCACCGGAAAGTCGATTACCCTGACTGCGCCTCCAAAGCGGGTGGTCAGCCTGGTGCCGTCGATCACGGAAATACTGTTCATGCTCGGGGCGCAGGATGCGCTGGCAGGTATCACCTATCATACCACCACCCCCTGGCCGGCATCTGAAAAAACGGTTGTGGGCGGCTTTTTCAGGCCGTCGGTGGAAAAGATCCGCAAGCTTAGCCCGGACCTTGTTTTCTGCTCTTTAGTTCACGCCGATGATCTGGCTGTCCTTGACGATACAAAGACCGTAAAGGTGAACCTTAAAACCAGTTCAGTGGAGCAAAGCCTGGATACCATCCTGCTGCTCGGCCGCCTGTTCGGGCGGGAGAAAACCGCGCGGCATCTGGTGGACGGGATCGAGGCGGATTTTGACCTGGTGCACGAAAAGCTCGAGCTGGCAAAGGTCGATAAAAAAAGGGTGATTCGCCTCATGGGACGTGATTCGATCATGACACCGGGCAGCGATTCCTTTCAAAACCGCATGATCGAGCTTGCCGGTGGAATTCCCCCGGACTTCGGACCCGGGGACGTGGTTCCGGTGTCACTCGAGGACTGGCAGCGGTTCAATCCCCAGGTGATTTACGGATGCGGCAGTGATTACAAGGCGGCGGACCTTTTTTTCAATCAACCCGGGTGGCGGGACGTGGACGCGGTAAAGAACAACCGGATTCACTACTTTCCCTGTGACCTTACCTGCCGGGCATCCACCCGTACAGGATCCTTTGTCACCTGGCTGTCTTCGACGATTTACGGCAAAGCCTTTGACAGGCCGGAAAACATGGTCGAGGCAAACCGGGTGATCAGTACCCGGGCCCTGGACATCCCGGCGGCATATGTATCCGGTGCCTCTGTCAAGGAGAGCCTGGTTCACGACATGGTCAACAGGTCTCTTGTGATCCGTTTCGACCGGCCCATGACAGTTCTGTCAACCCTGGAGGGCACAAGAACCGGGATAACGGCCGTGGGCAATCACTATGTTCCGCCCCCAAGCTGGCAAAGGCTCCATGAACAGGGACTTGAGTCAATGAAAAAAGATGTTCTGGCTACTCTCGATCTTGAGGCCGGCAATACGGCGTTTTTATTCACCGGCGCGGATATCCGGAACATGAGCGTGGTTAAACAGCGGTTCAGGGATCTTGCCGTCACGGTGTATGCCACGGCGGGTGTCGATTCCAATGCCATGCGGGCAGGCCGGGATGCGGGCAGTTTTTATGAGCCCGGAACCATCAACCTCGTTGTTATGACCAGCATGGCCCTCTCTCCCCGGGCCATGACAAGGGCCATTGTGACGGCCACCGAAGGAAAGACGGCCGCACTGCTTGACCTGGATATCAGGAGCAGCTACCAGTCCGGGCGTTACCCTGCCACGGGCACGGGTACGGACAATGTCATAGTGGTTCAGGGACACGGACCGCAGGTGCTGGAAAATGCAGGGGGCCATACCAGGCTCGGTGAACTTGTCGGCCG
>CAYNHL010000157.1:0-5604 GCA_964397015.1 uncultured Desulfobacterales bacterium
ACCAGTTTTTTATCAGGAAGTTTGAGCATGTTCAACCCGATCAGCTTTTCTTTGGACGAACCGATTATAGCCACGAAATTATCATTACAGTCCACTATGACACCGTTGTTGTCAAAATGGAAAATGCCCAGAGGAGATTGCTCAAATAGCAGGCGATAGCGCAGTTCACTTGCCTGCAGCTTTTTTTTTGCCAGTTTTTGTTCAGTTACATCTCTTGCAATTGCATAGGTTACCCCTTTTTCAATATCAGGGTGTGAAACCCAGCTCAACCAACGGTAATCACCGTTTCTGCAGGCATACCGGTTTTCAAAATGTAGCACCGATTCCCCTTTCAAAAGCTGATTCTCAACCACCTGTTTTGTTGATTCAATGTCGTCGGGATGGATGAATTCAAAAAAGGGACGGCCCAGCAGTTGATTTTCGGCAAATCCGAGGATGTGACGAAAGGCAGGGTTCACTTTCAAAAAAACCGCTGTCTGGATATCTGCGATGCAGATCAGGTCCAGGGACATCAAAAATATTTTTTCAAGTGCCTCCATGCTTTTACCGCGATCTTTATCAGGTGTTTTCAATGTATTTACGTGTCTTTATTCAAGTATCCAGGTTCCATCCCGGTTCAACAGTTATCACCGGCCTGCTTCATCCAGTACCGACCTTATCATCCTGGCCATTTCGCCTTTAATCACAGGTTTCATCAAAAACCCCTTCACACCGATATCCCTGGCAATGGATTCACTTATCTGTTCACTGAAACCGGTGCAGAGAATGATCGGGATATCGGGTCTTTTGGCCAGCATTTTTTCTGCAAATATTCGCCCTGTCATACCTGGCATGGTCATATCCGTAATAACAAGATCCCAGGCAAAAGGGTCTGAGCAAAAACAGTTAAAGGCTTCAAGGCTGCTGTTGAAAATGGTAACTGAATATCCGAGCCGTTGTGTCGTCTGCTTGATCAGGGCGGCGATGGGAACCTCGTCGTCGACCACCATTATTCGCTCGGTTCCGGTCGGCAGCGAAAAAGCGGGCTCAACCGCCCCGGATTCTCCGCCGGGTTCGATCAGCGGCAGGTACACAGTGACCGTGGTACCCTGGCCCACAGTACTGTAAACCCGGATATCACCATCGTGATCCTTTACTATACCATACACCATGGCAAGTCCAAGCCCGGTTCCTTTTCCCTTTTCCTTGGTCGTGAAATAGGGTTCAAAAATTTTTTCCAGGTTGGCCTGTGATATCCCGATCCCGTTATCAGCGACCGACAGTAATACATACTGACCGGGCTGATGCCCCGATGCCGTCATGTGGTCTCTTTCAAGTTCTGTCTGCTTTACAGTGACACTTATACGGGCGCCGGGTTTGTTTTCCACTGCGTGAAAGGCGTTAGTAACAAGGTTCATGACAATCTGGTGCAACTGGGTTGGGTCGGCCATGACCATGGCGCAATCTTCTTGAAGATTCTGCATGATATCGATACTGGCCGGAATGATGGACCGGCCAAGCTTGATCGCTTCACCGGCAACCTGCTGAACCCTCAACGGCATTTTCCGGTGTTCATCCTGGCGGCTGAAGGAAAGAATCTGCTTGACCAGGCCGCTGCCCCGTTTTCCGGCATTCAGTATCTCCCTGGCACTTTCATGCTCGGCACTGCCCTCAGGCAGGTCCTCGAGCAGAAGTTCGGACATGCCAATGATGGGAAACAGAAGATTGTTGAAATCATGGGCTATGCCGCCGGCAAGATTTCCGATGGATTCCATTTTCTGGGCCTGGAGAACTCTTTCTTCCAGGCGCCGGTGCGCGGTTATGTCCGTCATGGAAAGCAGCACCTTCGGGATGTCGTCAAATTCAAGCAGGACCGTGGAAATCAGGAAAACACGGGACACATCCCGGCCATCGGAGACAAGCACCATCCTGCCCTCCTCCTCGCGGTGCGGTTTGCCTGTCCGGAATGTCGCCTCGATCCTGGTCCGGACCGGGCAGACGGAACAAGCCGGGGTGCTGCCGCAGCCTGTGCCCTCTTTGCTGTGCCTGCACTTGACCACATCACCGCAAAGCATCCCGCGCAATTCATTTTTTTTGCGCCTGTCAGTTTTCACGATGGTTCGATTGATGTTGTCAATGCGGCAGTCTTTATCCACAAGCATCAGGATGTTGGGAGCACTGTTGAAAATGGCCTCCAGATTCCTGGCATACTTATGCTGTTTTTCCTCCAGCGCTTTTTTTTCCGTGATATCCTGAAAAATGCAATGCGTCTTTTGAAACGAATTGTCGGCATTTTTTCCGATTTTACCGTAAAAGGACACCAGGATCAGTGAGCCGTCCTTTTTTACCATTTTGAACTCGACTCCGAGAACCTCCCCTACTGCCTTGAACCTTGGGAAATTCTTACTGAAATGCTCTTTCCAGTCCGGATGCAGAAAATCCGCAAAGCTGCGGCCTATGACCTCATCTCTTGCATAACCGAGCACATTGAGCCAGGTTTCGTTCACATCGATGAAATGACCGTTTTCATCCAGGGACTGGTAACTCATGGGCGCTTTTTCAAACAGGGTGCGGAATCTGAGCTCACTGTCCCGCAGAGCCCTGATATTTTCATTGTTCCGCCTCACATTGCATATCCAGGCTGATACCTCATCCTGTTCCCTGCTTTGCCTGGAATAGATATCGGGCGGGATATAGTGGATGTTGTCAGAAAACAGTTCATCATTATAGAAAAAAAAGGGATGGGCACTGATGGCCGATTTTATTATTTCAGGCGGATAGCGGTCTTTTTCATAGGCGCACAAAGACTTGAACGGATAGCTTGGAAACAGGACCTGGTTGATGATGTTTTCGTAGTGCACCAGCAGACCGGCAAGTTCCGGCCGCTGCAGGGCAAAGGTAGCTTCACCGACCACCCTCAAAGCGTCAAACCCCTGGTCCACAGCTTTTAAGGATTCATCCTTCCAGATCCTGGTAGTCTGTTCCGGCGAAAAACCATCCCTGCCTGAATAAGAAGTCTGCACATCCACGATGAAAAGCTTTTTTTCGTCGATGTAACGGTCAAAATCCCTGCCGAGTGCGGCAAAATCTTCAGCAATCATGGCGGGCTGATAACTGTCCACAGCCATGATGCATTTTTCGTTTTGCTCCAGGCCTTCAAGAATAAATTGACTTGCAATACGGCGATAACAGGCCAGGTCATCAAAAATTATACAGGCATGGGGATGGGATTTCTGGCTTCCCTGCGAAAAAACAGTATCGAAATTCAGCACGCTTGACTCCCATAAGCCCGGTGTTTTTCATTCAATCCGGTCCACCCTGCAAAAAGGGTCACCGCATGACACCATTTTTAAAAAAACAGCGAAAAATTCCAGTATCAGTCGAGATTATCATACAAAATAAAAATAAACCAGTCCCTGTCACATGATTTATAAAGTTAATTTACCACATTGAAACAAATTCACGGAGCCTGCCTGATACGCCATACCGATGCATACCTGCAGCTGGCCCCGGCGAACAAGACAGCGCTCATAAAAGCAAAAAACCATCCTTCCACATTGTCCTTCAGCGGCGAGGAGACCATGCAGGACACCATGATGGTCAGCACGAACCCCCGGGCCGCGATCATGTCCCTGGGCCTTTTGAGCCCTGCTGCACACCGCCACTGGGTCCAGAAGAAAATCAAGAGGACCAGAAGGCCTGTAACACCGAACTGGACAGCTATCAGAAGATAATCGTTGTGTGGATTGTCTGTCTGATCCATCCTTGTTTTCTTGACCAGGTCATGGTAGCCTGTCCTGAAGCTGCCTGTCCCGGTCCCGAAGACAGGATTTTGCTTTACCAGCTTCAACGTATTGAAAAAATACTCCAGCCGAAGACCGGAAGAAGAATCATCGGCCGCCGGTTTCTGGTATTCCCATTCCCTGACTTCAGTTATCACGTCTTTCGCCCTCGATACCAGGGCATTGGACGGGTAGAACCAGGCGGTGAAACCCAGCAGCAGGATTACCAGTGCACCGGCTGCCAGGCGTTTAGGGCTGCGCAATGTCAGGGACAGAAAGAAATAAACCAGGAGCACTGCTGCCACCAGGTGGCCGGTGCGCCCAAGTACGAGAAAAAACACGTTTACAAGGGCGACCATGCTCAGGACTCCCCATGCTGCCGCAGCGGCAGGGCTCTTGGCGAACCTGGCCAGGACCGCCAGGAAAAAAGCGGTATAAGCCATGAAAATATTCTGGGCAATATGGTTGAAAAACACAATGCAGTTGTCCGCATTTCCCTTTACCGGGATAAAATCCGGCACAAGGTCAAATTTTACAAGCCATGACAATAACAGTACAAGGATCATGGCCGAAAGAAAACCTGACAGGAAAAAGTTTTTTTCCCTCTCCCTGACTGCATATATCATGACCACAGGGATAAACAAAAATTTTGCCGCATCCCTCAAGTATTCCATGATATCGCTCCAAGGGGCACTGGAATATGAAGTTCCTGCCACAAAAACCAGGAAAACCAGCATCGCCATGCCGGCCACAGGGTTGGTTACAATAATTCTCCGGTTGGAACTGAATCCGGTCCTGGCGTTTTCCAGTATCCAGAACAAAAAAATGAGCCCGACCAGGATATTGACGGCACCGGTTGATACGGGAATGAAAAACCCCAGCAAAAATAACAGGTAATAAACAACAGTGTTGAACGGCATTATCACTTCGCCTTTTCTACAATCGTATAACGGGCCAGGGCCAGAGAATTCAAAAAGGACCTGTTCATGAAAATATAATTTCTGTGGCGCTCGATTTTCCTCCGGTACGGATATTCCTCGAACCGGCTGCAGTGGATAAGGCAATAACGGCCATGGGCGAAAAAACCTTCATACCCAATTGATTCCAGAAATAAAAACAGGTCCTGTTCAAGGGCCGCATCATGGTGACACTCGAACAGAAGGCAGGGCATATCGCGTTGCAGCATATTGAGCCCTCCCTTGAACACGGCAAGTTCATGGCCCTCCACGTCACACTTGATAAAGCCCACATTGGAAAAATCATCACAATAATCGTCCAGGGTTGCCATCTCGACATCAACTGTCTCCCATTCCGTGGGCCGGCTGCCCAGGCTGGCGGCGCCGGATCCGGGTTCCGGCCTGTAAAGTGTGGTGCGCCCCGGTTCAGAGGACAGGGCTTTGTTGATGATTTCCAGATTGTCCAGGCGAAATGACTGTTTCAATTCCTTCAGGTGTCTTTTAAGTTCCGGCTGCGGCTCGAACGCGATCACCCTCCCCTGAGGTCCGGCTTTCCTGCTCATCCAGTATGCGTATATCCCTTTGTTTGCACCGATGTCAACCAGGGTCTGACCTGACAGATCAAGGCCAAGCAGGAACCGGATATCTTCTTTTTCCGTATTCAGGCGGTAATGCCAGGCACTGTGCAGCATATGTATTTTTTGAATCAGGTTCATCCGGCACCACTTTTTAAACAAAAAACGGATGGTATTAAGATATCAAACCAAAGTCAATATTTTTCTAAAGGGCGCCTTCTTCCGTGTGCCTTTTGATTTGTGGAAAATCGGGATAATCCAAGCAGCAGGTCCGGCAGGACCGAAATTCAGAGCAGCGGAGCAAAAAGGCGG
>CAYNHL010000157.1:5614-7271 GCA_964397015.1 uncultured Desulfobacterales bacterium
CGCCTTCTTCCGTGTGCCTTTTGATTTGTGGAAAATGATGGTCGAGACAAGTTCAATTGTGATAACCGCTTGGATGCGATTCTGATTTCTTCTGATGTCGTTTTAATGAATATGGCGACCAAGCCTTTGTCAACGACTGAATCCACTTGATTTTTCTTGACTTCAGCCATAATAAACCCCATTTTTATATAGCCTGAAATTTATTTATAGTCATCCGAACGTGTGAGTCTGCTTCGCCGGGCCGCCAGCGGGAAGAACGACAGGTGATGGGGCCTCAGCCATCACCCACTTGTTTGGTGCTTTCACTGATATGTTCCAAAATATGCTGGGATATCTCACGCCACGATTCAGCGTGAAAGAACATATGACCGGCGCCCGGCATATGATACAATTTGCCTCTTGGTGCCAAGCGAGCGGATGCTGCGCCGTTATCAAGGGGGACAAGCGGATCTTCTGTGCCATGGATCGATAATAGAGGACAATCCGTTCGTTTTAGCTCGGACAAAAGCGATCGTGGAAACGTAGCCATAGCAGAAATATGATTGATCGCCACTTGAGCGTTTCGTGAGTCTCCGATATAGAGGGAGCGAGTATATTGCTCAGCCATTTCTCGTTCAAATGGACGTGATCCGTTGAGAAAACGCCAACTCTGTAGCCAACCGGATAGATCAGTATGGTAGTCGCCTGCGGGTTGGTTCTTCATCAGAGTCTGCCATGTCGACTCGGGAGGAGAACTCATGCCCAGCTTACTCATATCTTCGGGATCTACTGTAGGCCCTGCGGAGATTGATGTTGCTGAGATAGTAAAGTCAGGGTGCCTACACATGGCCATCTGGCACAAATAGCCACCCATGGAATGGCCTACAAGGTGTGCTGAGCTGTGCTGCAGTTTGATTATCAACATGATCAAATCATCAAGCAACACGTCGATTGGATATTTGTCTGCAAAGTGAGTAGATAGACCTGTATCTCGATGGCTATAGCGGGCCACATAATAACCGGCATTAGCAAGATTAGTGCAGAATTCACCTGGCCAGAATTCCGCTGGTGCACCTGCACCGGCAATAAGAACCAATAATTGGTGTTGACTGCTGTCATAGGTGTCGACATGAAGTTGCGTTGAATTGTTTATTGAGAGTTGCATATAAAGTGTCCTAAATTCATCTGATTTCAACACCCTTTACTATTCTATTATTAAAATATCACTCAAAAAAGCTTAATTTTTAATATAATAATCTAACTGCTGTCCGGTTAATTCCATGAGCTGCGAATTCAAACTCTGATACTCAAATAGATAAAACAGATATTTATGCTCTCCAGATATTCTGTCATCCTGAATATCATATACAATCTTCAAATCGATCAACCTTTCCCGAAACGCCTTTAAAGCAAGATCCATTCGTTCCCTGAGTATCTCGACCTGCCTTGTCTGAATCGATATCTTTTCTTTAAGAAGTTTTATCTGATTATAAAGCATGGTTATTTGATTTGTAATTCTAAGTTCAGCTTCTTTAAATCTGATCTTGGCTTTTCTGAGTCTTTTTTTCGCCTGAAAATAATTTTCTTTGGGATCTTTTGGATAAAACGGATAAGTAAAAATTATGCCTGCCCTATATTCAGCTTTTTCTAAATCATCGGTTTTTCCGGAAGAAGTTCC
>CAYNHL010000158.1:0-7253 GCA_964397015.1 uncultured Desulfobacterales bacterium
TCCCTATAGCTGTACAACCTCGAATTCGACCTGGGAGTGGGTCAGAAATGTCTTTAGATCCTCTGCCTTGATGGTGGTGGTGGCGGTGTTAGTCAGCGGGTGAAAGTTGAGCAGTTCGTGTCTCATCAGTTCTTTGTCCAGCACTACTTTCAGCGGGTGGCCGGTTCCATTGACCGCAGCAAAAGGGGTTACGGCGCCGGGAATGACCCCGAGCACTTCTGCGAGCAGTTCCGGTTTGCCAAAGGACATGTTTTTAGCTCCTATTTTCCCTGCCACTGATTTGATGTTGATGGGTTTGTCTGCAAGAGTGACCACGAGAAACAGATTTTTCTTCTTATCCTTGAAAAACAGATTTTTGCTGTGAGCTCCACTGATGCCGTCCTGGTGAAGGGCGGCTTCTTCAACGGTATAGACAGCCGGGTGCTCATGGTTTTCATATTTAATGCCGAGCTGTTCAAGGATGGAAAGCAGCTCTTTTTGCGTTTTTATCATCGCATGTCTCCTTGTTTGTTATTGAGGGTCAAGGTTGAACAGGATATCATTTTCAAGATATACCTGTTCCAGTTGTTTTTGATAGCCTGACAGGTCATCGCCTCTCCTGCTTGCCAGTTCCTGGACCATGTATTGAATTGTCGCAAGCATTCCTGACACATTTCCAATAAAGGGGATGGACAGGGAGGGAACGACAAGGGACAGGTTGGCAAAAGGAATTACCGGGCAATATGCGCTGTCTGTCAAAGTCAAAAGAGTGTGGCCGGTGCGGCGGACCATTTTGCTCAGCTTGATCAGTTCGTTGGGATACCGGGTGCAGGTGGTGAGGATGACAAGGCTCTCGCAATGGGCGTTGGCAAGCATATCCATGCTGGTGCTGTCGCTGCCTTTAAGGATATGGATTCCCTTGCGGATTTTAGTCAGTGACCAGCCCAGGTAATAGGCAAAAGTGTAGGACAGTCTGGATCCCACTACATATACGGTATGACTTTTTTCCATATAATCGACAAACTGGTTCATGGTTTCTACGCTGATGTTTTCATAAAGGTGTTTCAGGTTGTTTAGTTCTTCGAGAATACCACGATGAAGCCGATCCACTCCTGCTTCCTTGATTCCTTTGATAGCTGCTCTTTCAGGAAGGGACAGTCCGCTGTTGATAAATTCCTTTAGAGCCTGCTGGAAATCGGAATATCCCTTGTAACCAAGGGAACTTACAAAACGGACAACCGTGGCCTCACTGGTCTGGCAGGTTTCCGCCAGTTCCTTGGTGGTCATGAACACGGCTTTGGAGGGATTCTGCATGATATAAGTGCCCAGCGCCTGGGCCTTTGGCGTCAAATCGTCAAGCCTGGCGGAGATATCGGTAATAACGGGGTTGGATGTCGGGACTTTCATTTTTCAGGCCTTTTATAAATAAGCATTGTCTGCTTGTTGTATTCAATAATTCCAGTATTTGCAGTCAAATTATATCAACCGGATACAGATGTCAAGCAAGAGATGAAAGAAAAACTATCATTTTAAAATAAATGTATTGACATGATTTGTTTCATAGTGTATTCGCCATTGTAAGAGGTAAAATAATATCAATCCCAAAGTATAAGAGAAGGCCAATGTTTCTAAAGAACAGACCCATGTGGGGTAAAAAGACCAAGCTTAAATCAAGTTACGATGCCGTGCTCATCGGGGGCGGACTTCACAGCCTGGCAACGGCGTATTTTCTTGCAAAGGATCATGGTATGACAGATATCGCGATCCTGGAAAAGAATTACATCGGGTTTGGCGGTGCGGGCCGGAATACCGCCATTGTCCGCGCCAACCAGCGGACCCAGGAAAATGTCCCGCTCTACAAGGAAGCCCTGGATTTATGGCCTGTCCTTACCCGGGACCTGGATTACAACCTGATGTTCAACAACTGCGGAAATCTCAATCTCATGCACTCTGAGGCGGCTATGAAGGCCGCTCGGATGAATGTATCCACCGCCCAGTTCCATGGAGTGGAAAGCCACCTGATCGATGCAAAGCAGGCAAAGGAACTGGTTCCGGCACTGAACATTTCAGAGGATATCACTTTTCCGATTCATGGGGCCATGTATCATCCTCCGGGAGGAATTGTCCGCCATGATGCAGTGGTGTGGGGGCTTGCCAAGGGAGCCGCAAAAAAAGGGGTGCAGATCCACCAGCAGACGGAAGCGCTGGGGATAAGGACCCAGAACGGTAAAATCGAGGCTGTGGAGACGAACCAGGGAACCATCAAAACCAAAAAGGTCTTGATTTCAGCCGGAGGCTACTCGGCAGCCCTGATCCACGGTATGCTTGGAATCAAGCTGCCCATCAGCGTATTGACCATACAGGCGATGGTGACCCAGCCGCTCAAGCCTCTTCTGGACCATGTGGTTTCTTCCGGTGCCTACCATGCATATGCCAACCAGACCCTTAAAGGCGAGATTGCGACCGGTGCCCACATGGACCCCTGGCCCAACTATACGACCCAGAATACGGCCCACTATATCAAACACCAGGCCGAGGCGCTCTCGGAGTTTTTACCCTGTCTCAGGGGCGTCCGCTTCATGCGGATCTGGGGAGGACTGGCCGATATGACACCGGACATGGCCCCGATAATGGATGGAAACGACCAGGTCGAAGGCTTTTTCATGGACTGCGGATGGGGATATTTCGGATTCAAGTCCTGTTCAGCCGTCGGAAAGCACATGGCAAGCTTCATGGCCACGAATGAATGCCCTGATATTCTCAAGCCCTTTGCCTTGAAACGGTATCAGGAGCACCGGCTCATGGGGGAGACAGCCGCCCTTGTAAACTATAGCCCGGACAATTAGGCATAAGGAGATAAAGATGGCGTTAACGATTACATGTCCCATATGCGGGAAAAGAAACGGATACGAGTTTCGATTCGGTGGAGAAAACAAAGGTCCGGGACCTGATGGTAAAGACCTGACACCTGGTGACTGGTGCGATTATGTTCACATGAACGAATGCGTGGCAGGAATCCAGGAAGAGTGGTGGTTTCACAAAGACGGGTGCGGATTATGGTTTACCATACACCGGGATACAACAACGAATCTCGAGATAGAAAAGGCGGAGGCCACAAAATGATGAACCGCTTCAATCATCTGCCGACATTGAAAATTGATTCGGCCAGTAAAATTGCCTTTACATATAAAGGAAAAAAATATTACGGCGTGGAAGGGGACACCATAGCAACGGCCCTGTTTGCAAACGGTGTCAGGATATTTTCCAGGAGCCTGAAATACCATCGCCCCCGGGGGCTTTATTGTCTGGACGGGGAATGCAGCAACACCTGCATGGAAGTGGACGGGGTCCCGAATGTCCGGTGTGAAAACACATTGCTCAAAGAAGGAATGGTCATCAAGGAGCAGAACGTAAAAGGCTCTGCTGAAAATGACCTGCTGGGATTTATCGACAAGCTCGACTGGATGATGCCGGCCGGATTTTATTATGATACCATGCACAAACCTGCGAAAATATGGCCCATTGCCATGAAGCAGATCCGCAAAACAGCAGGACTCGGCAGACTCAGTCCTGATTTTAAAATGCCGGGCCGTTATGACGAAATATTTCCGTCCACAGATGTTTGCGTGATCGGTGGCGGGCCGGCAGGCATGACGGCTGCGCTGACGGCGGCAGAAAAGGGGCTTCGCGTAATACTACTGGAGTCCCGTCCATGGCTGGGCGGCAGTTTTGAATACCGGTCCAGGGAATATAAAAACCGACAGACTCTCCATGAGAGGGCCGGTTTCCTTGCAAGGGAAGTGGCCGGGCAGGAGAATATAAGGGTTTTTACACATACCGCTGCCGTGGGGGTTTACAACAACAACCTGGTTACTGGTTTTCAGATCGGGAAACAAAGCGATTCTTTTGATCAGCGTTATATCGAAATTCGTGCCACAAGTGTGATATCTGCCGCCGGATGTATAGAACGGCCGCTGATCTTTGACCACAATGAACGGCCGGGAGTGATGCAGACAGCCTGTGCGCTGAGACTTGCCAAAACCTATGGTCTTCTTCCGGGAAAAAAGGCGGTTTTCAGCACGGGTCACGATTTTGGCCTTGAGGCAGCCCTCGATCTGCACGAGCTTGGCATGTCCATCGCCTGTATCGCCGATATCCGGGAAGACGGCCATGACCCGGAACTGGTGAAAAAAATCGAAGAGAAAAATATCATGCTGCAGCGCGGCTGGGTAGCTACCCGGGTTCATGGAAGGAAAGTCGTGAAAATGGTAACGCTTTCCAGCATTGACGGACTGGTTACCAAAAAATTCGGTTGTGACCTGCTCGTGGCATCGGCAGGCATGACGCCGGTGACCGGTCATATAACGGTGGCACAGGGAAAACTTGCCTATGACAACCATACCGGGTTTTTCCTGCCTGACCAGCTGCCGGACAAATTTCATGCCGCAGGAACCCTGCTCGGGTTTACAGATCCGAAGTCCATCGAAGCGTCAGGAAAACTGGCCGGTTTGAAAGCGGCATTTGACTGTGCCAACTGTTCAATAAAGGAAATAGGAGAGGCCAACAGTGAACTCGAAGACCTTCCGGGCAGGACACGCGGGACCAAGCTTGTCACTGCACCGGTCAAGGGCCGCAAGAGTTTTATCTGTTTTGACGAAGATACTACGATAAAAAATATCAACCAGGCGATTGAAAAAGGATTTGACGTACCGGAGCTGATCAAGCGGTTTACCTCTGCCGGTACCGGTCCCGGGCAGGGAGGAGTTCCGGGCCACAATCTTCCTCTTTACGTGGCCAAGTACCAGGCTCTCCAGGATGTTTCCATCAGGCCCACCACGGTGAGGCCGCCACTGGTGCCTACTTTGCTGTCAACCTATGCCGGCCGAAACCACAAAATGCTTAAAACCACTCCCATGGACGAGATGCAGCGAAGTGACGGCGGAATTTTCAGGAATATCGGGGTATGGCAGAGGGCCCGCTATTTTTCAAGTGATTTGACCTGTAAAAAGGAAATTGAAAATGTCCGGAACAATGTGGGGATGCTGGATGGGTCTACTCTGGGCAAATTCAGGATCCACGGACCGGATGCGCTCAAAGCCCTTCAAAGGGTATATGTTTCAGACATGTCAAAGTTAAAACAGGGACGGGTTAAATACTCGGCCATGTGCAACCCGGACGGGTGTGTCATAGATGACGGGGTTGTCATCAAGAAAAGCGAAAACGATTACTATTTCAGTACATCAACGGGACGTGCCGGCCAGACGGTTGAATGGATCAGGTATCATACCCGGTTCGAGGGCTGGGATTTTCACCTTGTGAACCTTACCGATGCTTTAGGAGTGATCAACCTTTCCGGGCCCAATTCCAGGAAAGTGCTGGAAAAAATCGTTGACATCGATGTTTCCAACGAAGCGTTTGGCTTTTCAGAGTACAAGGAATTTACCATCAATGACACCATACCTGTCCTGGCCATGCGCCTTGGATTTGTCGGAGAGCTTTCCTACGAGCTGCATGTGCCTTCCTCCTATATGAAGGCACTCTGGCTCATGCTCAAGGATGCCGGCCGTGAATTCAATATTCAGAACTTCGGCGTGGAGGCTCAGAATGTGCTGCGGATGGAAAAATGTCATATAATTCTGGGCCAGGAATCCGAGCAGAGAACAAACCTGCTGGACGTGGGCCTGGGATTTTTATGGAGCCGGAAAAAAGAAGATACCAGAACCGTCGGGACCGCAGCGCTTAGTCATGCTGAAAAAGACCAGACACGCCTGAAACTGGTGGGGTTTGAGATGGAAAACAACATGCGGGCGCCAAGGGATGGATCTTTGATAGTGGATAACAGGATCCGGGGATATGTGTGCACGGCAAGAGACAGCTTTTCATTGAAAAAAGCGGTTGGAATGGCCCTGGTCGAGGCACCGCTTGTCAAAAAAGGGACCCGGCTTGAAATTTTTGAAGATGAATGCGGCAACGAGCGGATCTATGGGAAAGTGGTGGACACGCCATTTTACGATCCTGAAGGCCAACGGATGAAAATGTAAGGGAAAAATCATGAAAGAGATACAAAGAGTTTCCCCGGTTAAATTAAACAGTACACCGGTTAAAACGGAAAAAAGAGACAACTGGGATGTGGTGCTGGAATACAGTGATGAAGGGGGGGGACCTTTCCTGGTCGACCTCAGTCACAAACCCCGGTTTGATCTGCAAAGTTCCGGTCTTGATTCAAAAAAGCCTTTTGGATTCGACCTGCCCGGCAAACCGGGTGAGTGCGTGTTTGAAAAAGGGATACTGGCCAACCGCATGAACCGGACCCAGGTATCGTTGTATAACCTGGCGGCTGATGCGATGGTACCGGATGATCCCGGAATTACTGATGTCACGGAATCCACCCTGTTTGTGGCCCTGATCGGAAAACAGGTGTTTTCAATCTGCGAAAAGCTGTCATCACTGGATTTTCAGAAAAATGGCCGGACCCCGCCGTTTTTGCTGCAGGGGCCTTTTTCCCATGTGCCCTGCCAGATAGTCACCATTTGCCGGGATCTTGAAAAATCCGGGCTGGTTCTGACCTGCTCGCGGGGATACGGCCGGGACATGATCCACGCTATTTTGGATGCCGGTGAGGAATTTGGATTGAAACCCGCCGGTGAAAGCCGGTTTACAGAATGGATAAAAAGTTTATAAAATGGTATGCCGCCATTTACATTATTACAGAATAAAGGAGAAAAACAATGAACGAAAAATATGATGCAATTATCATTGGCGCCGGTGTCATCGGCTGCCCCATTGCGTATGAACTGTCCAGGATGGGTTACAAAACCCTGAATGTCGACAAACTTCATGATGCAGGAGAGGGCTCCACCGCAGGATCATGCGCCATTGTCAGGGCACATTATTCAACCGCTGACGGCGTGGCCATGGCCTATGAGGGTTTCAAATACTGGCTGGACTGGGAAAACTACCTTGAAGATGTCAAAGACGAAAAAGGGCTGGCCAGATACATGAACACCGGGTCCATCCTGATCAAATCCCAGGGTCACGACTGGAAAAAGGTCAAGAAAAATTATGACGAGGTCGGCGTGAACTATGAAGAATGGACCGTGGATCAAATCCTGGAGCATGTTCCGGTGGCAGACCTTCATGAGTTCTGGCCGGTCAGGCGCCCGGAAGATCCCAAATTCTACGATGAACCGACCCGGATGCTGGAAGGGGCAATTTACTGCCCGGAAGGCGGGTATGTCAATGACCCGGCACTGTCCGCCCACAATATCATGCGG
>CAYNHL010000159.1:0-7011 GCA_964397015.1 uncultured Desulfobacterales bacterium
CCTTTAAATCCCGATGAAATCGTAATGATTTTTTCTGCCGGTTCGTATCCATCGATGAAAATCCCCTTTCAATATATCTTGCATACGGGCATTTCCCTTCAGGCAACACCAGTTCAACGAATATGAGATCACATCATATATTTGGTTTTGTAACTATTTTCTTATGCAATTTTTATTCCGACTTCTAAATTTGGAAGAAAAAGGTGCAAGACCCTTTATTTTGAAGTCTTTGTAATTTTCAATATCGATTTTAAACCTGTGAAAAAAATGTTACACTGTTACATTATTTATCCAGATGCAGGAAGTGTTTTTCACAACAGGCCTGCATATAAAAATATTTTCGTTACGATTTATCGTTGAAGATTCTTTTCTTGACGTTGGAATGGAATATACTTACAATCTAAAAACTTAAATTTATTCAGGTTGAATACAAATGAAAAACAAAGATGAACAGGGTGTGAAAAAGCTGCTTGACGATGTGTTGAAGGGTTCGGATATAGCCTGGTGGGAATGGGATGTGCCAAACAATCAAGTGATTTCCAATGAGCTCAAGACCACCATGCTTGGATATGAACCTGGTAGTTTCCACAATGCAGGATACCAGTCATTTACCGATCTTATCCATCCTGATGATTATGAAAGAGCAATGCAGGCAATGAGAGATCATCTCGAAGGCCGTGCATCCATATACCAGATTGATTACCGTATCCGATGTGCCGACGGAACATATACCTGGTACATGGATCGTGGCTTCATAATCAAAAGGGATGAAGACGGCAGTCCGGTAAAACTGCGGGGCATTGTCGTGGATCTTGGAGAAACTCTTCGGGAAAAATCTCACGACCAGGCAGTTATGAACCTGATAAGACAAAAACTTCCTTCCTCAAAAGATGACGATCATTTTGCAGTCATCTGCAGTTCCTGCAAGAATCTTAAAATTTCCAAAAACGTATGGGTCAGCCTGGACAGCAGTTTTGAAAAAGCCTTTTTAAGGGAATTGTCCCATGGCATATGCCCTGATTGTGCAAAAATTCTTTACCCTGATCTTGATATTTACAATGAATTCGATAATACATAGTACCAATTTTTTTTATCGATATTGAAGGTTACACCAATAAACAATAAGGTGGAAAGATGCCTGAAATTACAAGGTTTTATGGAATTATTATTAAGCTTTTCTTTGGAGACCACCCCCCGCCACATTTTCATGCAGTTTATGGAGAACGCCTGGCTCTTTTTAATATAAACACCTTGGAAATTATCGAAGGAGATCTTCCGCCAAGGGCAAGAAAACTTGTTTTGGAATGGGCTGAAAAATACCAGACTGAATTAAAAACAATTTGGGAAACACAAGAATTTAAAAAATTACCACCTTTGGAGTAACCAAAAATGCGGATACCCAAAATTCGAAATGCAGTGGCATCAGATCATAGAACACTTATAATCCTTTTTACGAATGGAGAACAAAAAATTTATGATGTCAGTAAATTATGGGATATTGATATATTTGAGCCACTAAAAAACCCCTCTTTTTTTAAAAACGTTAAGGTTGAAAAAGGCGGATATGCTGTTTACTGGAATGATATGATTGATATCAGTGAATATGAACTCTGGAAAAACGGCAAAAACCTGTAATTGTCAATCTGTTTAAAAGCTTTCCAGGAAATTGACAAACTCATTTGCAAGCTTGTTTCTGTTAAATTGCTGCTGGGCAAATTTTCTGGCATTTTTTCCTGTTTCCTGCAGATGCTGTCTGTCCTTGGAAAACTGGTGCAGCGCTCTTGAAAACGCCTCGGGATCTTTTGGTAAAACCGCTTTTCCAAGGCAGTTTTCAGATATCATATCTGCAAGCCATCCCGGATGATTGATCAATACGGGCAATCCCATGGAAATATAGTCAAAAAACTTGTTGGGGGATGTGCCGTAATAAAAAGCCGGAATATCATCGAGGATCATCAGCCCGAGATCTGCTTCATCCATCAATTCTACCAGGTTTTTTTTGGGTACAGGGTCAATAAAAATGCAGTTTGACAAGCCTTCTTTTTCTGCTCGTTTCATCAACCCGGGCTTGAGTTTCCCATCTCCTATGAACAGGATTTTGATATGATCCATTTGCCTTTGTTTCATCACGGCTGCAGCATCGAGAACATTGTCGAGTCCATTGGCTATTCCATGAGCGCCGGTATAGACTGCAATAAAATCACCTGGATCGATCCTTGAATCGAGTTCAGATAGTTTTGTTCTGGTGGCTTTTGCCTGAAATCCGGACGGTTTGAACAAGTCGATATCACATCCATTGGGTATCATCACGATCCGTTTGTTTTCAGGAGACCGCTTTTTCATACCTTCCTTTATACCGGGGGAAAGAGCTATGCCGCCATTCATGGTTAAATAGGCGGCTTTTTCAAGAAAAGACATCATAAAAAGTAAAAGGGGATTTTTAACGACTCCCATTGCTTCAGGAAGTTCGGGCCAAAGGTCGCGGACCTCGAAAACAAATTTTTTCCATGGTTTGAAAAGCTTTGTGACAACACCTGGGACAGCCGCGGTAAGAGGGGTCGATGTGGCGAAAAGAAGATCATGATCCTGTGTCAATGAGATTTGCACGCTCTTAAATGAATATCTTAAAAAAACAATGCTGCGTTTTACAAGACTGTCATAATTGGAGTAGGGCAGGGCTATCTCGATGACATTTATGCCGTCAACACGTCCTTTTCTGATTCCTTTGACCGGCATTCCTTCAAGTCCTGTTTTCCCGATTGCAAAAGAGCCGCAGACCATGGTGACATCGTGCCCTTTTTCAATGAGTTTTCTTGCAAATTCATAGGATCTGGTGCCTGTTGCGCCCCCGGTTGTCGAAAAATGCTGGTGGAAATATAAAATTTTCATACGCAGAATCAATAATAGTCTTTTTGGTATAATGAGATGGCATATTAACAGCGGATCAGCGGAATTGTCAAAGGCAATGAGTGAAAAAAGATTTACTATATTTAAAAGAAAAGATACAAAAGGCTGCATGACCTGCAAAAAGTTGGAACATAACCCTGAATTCCGTTCTGCAAGGCGCGAGGAGAGACAGTGGACAATTTCATTGTCAGGAAAATAAAAACCAACCTGGCTGATAAAAATTTCAATGAAATACTTGTGGGCAGTTTTTTTTCGATGTTTGCAAAAGCAGGCTCGATGATTTCGGCTCTCATTGTGTCCATGATCGTTGCCAGGGTATATGGTGCCGATATGGTGGGAATTTTAGGGATTATCAACTCCTTTGCAATGATTTTAGGAGTCATTGCCCTGATGGGAACCAACACTGCCATCCTCAGGTTGATTCCTGAGCACATGATCAATTACTCTGCTGCTTCAGCCTTTCATATCTACAAAAAAATCCAGTGGATCGTGATACTGTTGTCCATTGCTGTCGGCGGTGTTTTTTTCCTGCTTTCCGATTTTCTGGCAATCCATGTTTTTCACAAGCCGCATCTCGGGTTCTATTTGTCCGTCACCTCGCTGTTCATCGTGTTCAAGTCACTGATGGATTTGAATATCTCAGCCGTCAGGGGGCTGAAAATGATCCGTACCTTTGCCGTGATACATCTGTTGCCGAATATGTCCATGATCCTGTTGCTTGCAGGGATGTTCTTTTTGCTGAAGACACAGGATGCTCCGGTATATGCCCAGATCGGGGCATGGATGATGACAACGGTATTTGGTATCGTTGCCGTGCATTCGGCTTTTATAAAAAAAACCGGGCAGCCCGAAGACAGCGGTAACGGTAAAATTGAAAAAATGAGCAGCCGCCTGATTCTTTCATTGTCTTCTCCGATGATGATGACAGCCACAATGAATTTTTTGATGGCACAGCCGGGTATCATAATTCTGGGCATGTTCAGAACCGATGCAGAGGTCGGCTATTATTCAATGGCAATGAAACTTGCCATGATAACCTCGTTTGTTCTGCAGGTTATCAATTCCATGACAGCGCCGAAATTTTCCGAGTTGTTCTACAAAAGGGATATGGACGAACTTTTTCGTGTTGCCAGAAAATCAGCCAAAATGATTTTCTGGTTTACAATACCCTTGATTGCAGTGCTTTTCGTGTTTGGGGAGCATATTTTGATATACGGTTTCGGCAAAGAATTCGAGCATGCCTATTTTCCATTGCTGATCATTGTCATGGGTCAGTTCGTGAACACTGTCTCAGGACCTACGGGGATATTCATGGACATGACAGGTAACCAGAAAGCATTTAGAAATATTATGTTTTTATGTGTTTTCATAAATATACTGTTCTCGATCCTGCTGTTGAGTTTCGGTATTGTCGGGATTTCCATCGCATTTGCCCTGACCCTTTCCTTATGGAACATACTTGTCTTGATTTTTATTAAAAAAACCTATGGCAGATCGATATCTTTTTTCAATTTTTAGGTGATATGATTGATTGACAAAGCTTTTAAATACTTACAGGTTTTTTGTCTTCTCGGTCCTTCCTGGGTCCTTTTCCGCCTGCGCCGGGTGTTTTTGAGCAAAAGTGGATACTGGAATAAAAAAACACCCATGACTTGTTGGGGAAGAAATAATCCTGTCATCATTGGCCGGTTCTGGAATATGACTATTACAAGTGACTTGAGCCAGAAGGCGATTGAGATCCTTAACGGTCAACACCGCCTGTTTTCAAGGCACAAGATTCAGACAGGCAGGATACCGGACTGGTTTGCAGCCTGGTTTGCTCAGAAAATAACAGATTCTGATTATTCAGGTGCCATGCACTGGTCAAAGATTTCAGATTTTGCATCCAGTGACATCAAGGGCGTTTGGGAACTTTCCAGGTTTGCCTGGGTATATCCCCTTATATGGGCTTGGGAAACTGAAAAAAACCAGCAGGCTGTGGATTTGTTCTGGGATCTTGTAGAAGACTGGGCTGCCCATAATCCACCTAATACAGGGGTTCACTGGAAGTGCGGACAGGAAACGGCAATCCGCATGTTTGCTTTGATCAGCGGTTATTTTGCCTTTAAGGACAACAGTGCCACCACCCGGGAGCGCTCAGCTTTGCTGGGTGAAATCGTTTTAATGTCCGGCAGAAGAATCGATGCCAATATCAAATATGCCTTGAGTCAGAAGAACAACCACGGGGTTTCTGAGGCTGCCGGGCTTTTTACGGCAGGGGTGATGCTTGATAATGAACCCTGGATGCAACGGGGCAGAAAGCTTTTGGAAAAGCAGGCCCTGGAACTGATTTACGAGGACGGGTCTTTTAGTCAGCATTCGGTCAATTATCACCGGGTCATGCTGCATGCTTATCTTTGGGCTATTGGACTGGCAAAGGCAAACGATATCGTTTTTAAAGGCTCTATGCTGGACAGGATAGGTCAGGCCGGGCAGTGGCTAAAGGCATTGTGCGATCCTCAAACCGGCAGATGTCCCAATCTTGGTGCAAATGACGGTGCCCTGGTTTTTCCTGTTACAGCCTGTGATTACCTTGATTACAGGCCCACTGTCCAGGCAGTGGGTGTCGTGGTCGATAAAAAAAAATGGATGGAAGCCGGCCCGTGGGACGGGTTGGCCTGTTTTTTGGGTTATGACACAGGGGTTGAAGTTGCAGAAACAAAAATGAGCATCGCCTGCCCTGGTGCAGAATGCAATGAAAATGCTTCTTTCGTCATGACCCGGTTTGACAGTGGAGGGTATATCGTTTTTGCAGATTGTGACACGCGGCTTTTATTCCACTGCCCTGCATCTTTTCGTCACAGGCCGGCGCAATGTGACCTGCTGCATGTGGATCTGTTTCATCACGGCGTGAATGTTCTCAGGGATGCAGGCACTTACAGCTACAACTGCGAACAGCCATGGCAGGATTATTTTGAATCCAGTGCAGCCCATAACACTGTCCAGTTTGACGATCATGATCAAATGCCGCGATTGAGCCGCTTTTTGCTGGGTAAATGGCCGAAACCGGACGTGGCCGCGGATATCTCCGCATTAAAGGCAAAATGCGGTTTTAC
Source organism: uncultured Desulfobacterales bacterium (assembly GCA_964397015.1). GTDB lineage: Bacteria > Desulfobacterota > Desulfobacteria > Desulfobacterales > Desulfobacteraceae > MADRE2. Next base: position 6,003 of record CAYNHL010000159.1, read on the forward strand.
CGACTGGAAGGGCTGCGTGCATGAACGGACTGTACAGGCCGGCAAAAGAGAGATCACAATTGTGGATGAGATCTGGGGCTTTGAAAAAAAAGCCGTTCTTCGCTGGCGTCTTGCTCCCGATGCAGACTGGTCGCTGGATGGATTAACCTGTTCAAGCAGGCTTGCTGTCCTGAAGATCCAGGCAGATACTGACATAAGCAGTGTGAAAATCGTACAGGGATGGGAATCACTTTATTACCACGAACGAACCCGGTTGCCGGTACTGGAAGTGACAGTTGACATGAATTGCCGTAAAATTGTGAGCGAGATCGCTTTAAAGCCTGTTTTTTCTTGACACAAATGCGCAATAAAAATACAGTAATACAATATTGGTCCCATTCATAATGAAGTCCGAAAGCTGAGTATGTGACGATATACGGATCAACAGGATAACAAAAGATGCACATTCGTGAAAACCTGATGGTGCACCCAGGCCTTTTTGCCGTTCGCACTTGCCTTGCATGCGTTTTACTTCTGGTTGTATCTGCCTTTTTTGCAAGCATAGGGCATGCTGCTGAAAAAATGCCTCCTGCTTCGGCACAAGTCAGCCTGACAGCACAGGAACGAGAATGGCTCGATGCCAATCCCGAAAAACTCACCCTGTTTTTCAACACCGAATTTCCGCCCATTGAATTCATGACATCAACCGGAAAGTTTACCGGTATGGGCGCGGATATCATCCTGCGGGTCGAAGAACTTTTAAATATATCGTTCATCAAAATTCCCTCCAGTGACTGGAACGATCATCTTGCAAGCATCGAGTCCGGTAAATGCGCCGTCGCTCCGACCATAGTGCGTACTGATGAACGCGAAGCTTACATTCTGTTCACCATACCCTATGCCACTGTACCTGTCGTTGTCATAACAACCCGGGCCACATCGGGAAAACTGTCTTTAAACGAGCTTGGAAACCGTCGTGTCGGAGTTGTGTCTGGGTTTGCAACCGAAACATATCTTCGCGAAAGGGTGA
>CAYNHL010000160.1:0-7005 GCA_964397015.1 uncultured Desulfobacterales bacterium
TTTTACCAGAAGGGACATGGCTGTTCTCCTGGCGCCGAGGGCATCTCTGCCGCTAAGTTCCATGGGCATTGTAACGTTTTCCAGTACAGTCAAAACAGGGATGAGATGAAAAAACTGGAATATAAAGCCGATACGATCCCGTCGAAACAGTGTCCGTTCCCGCTCGCCGATGGCGGTAATACAGGTTTCACCGATAAAAACGTCTCCGGTGGAAGGTTTGTCTATACCGCTGACCAAATTGAGCAGTGTGCTTTTTCCACTGCCGCTTTTTCCTATCAGAACCACGAACTCGCTGCTGCCGAAAGAGGCGCTTACCCTGTCTATCACGGTCCGTGAATGCCTGCCTTCTATGAAGTGTTTGGAGACATTATCCAGCCGTATCGCCGTTTCTGGTCTGTTTTGAAAAGTGATTGTTTCCATGGGTCTTCAGGTAAGCCATGAAGTAACTTCTTGTCAACAAAAAAATAACTCAAAATAAGGAATCAAGGGGGTCATGTCTGTGTTATGGATATTATTGGTAATAATTGGTCATACTTTTATTTTTTTATGTTTTAAATAAATTTATATTGACAAATAATTACCAATGTTATAGTTCATCCATATTGACAATGGCGCAAACCGGAATGAAACACGGTTGAAACCCATGATCAAGCAGCTCCAACATGGATAATGAAGGAATTTGTTGTTGACCCAAACAAACCCCATCTCCTTGGCAAGCATTATCCAGCAGCCTGTTCTGTCCTGACCCCTCAGAACAGGCTGCACTTTTTCATCTCCGGGCATATCCGCACCCCGTAAATGACCTGATCTTTCAGCAACAGCTTTACAATCCATTCTCTTTTTCCTGATGACAACCACTTCTTAGTAATAATTGGTAATTTTTAGTAAATATTTTTATCAAATTGATAATATTTTACCAATATAGATTAAAAATGACGAATATGCATTGACAAATAACCACAATATATTTAATTAAGCTCATTATTCACAGGCAGGGTTGCATTTTTGATATTTATTTTACGGAGAGAAGCAATGAATAAGCTTTGGAATTTTTTAACGGCTCTTTTTATCCTCATTTATTTTACCGGTCATGTTTTTGCTCAGGATCAACAGGAAGAAAGTGAAGTTTTTGATCTCGGCGACGTACTGATCATGGAAAAAGGAGATGAAATAAACACCATCACCAGCACCAACACGGTTTCCAGTTATGACATCGAAGTACAGGGCTTCCATACAACCGCGGAAGTCCTTGAATCAGTGCCGGGCATAGATGTCCAGACCGGCGGAAAAGGACAGGCCACTTTGAAACTGCGTGGATTTGATCAAAGAGATGTCAAGGTCCTGATCGACGGTGTTCCCGCTCATGAGTCCTATTTCGGTTCCCTGGACCTCGACCAGATCCCCGCCGATTCAATTGCAAAGATAAAAATCATCAAAGGGGCATCTTCTGTTCTCTACGGCCCGAATACAATGGGCGGAGTCATCAACATCATCACCAAAAAAGGGGGGGAGAAACCTCACACCAGCTTCACCACCTCTTTTGGCCAAAACAATACCCAGAATTATATTTTCAACCATGGCGCTACAAGAGATAAAGTCAATTACTGGGTCACGGCGAGTCACAGAACTACAGACGGCTTTGACCTCTCCGGTGACTTCGATCCCAACAATCCAAGAACGGGAATTGGGACAGAATTCAATGAAGATGGCGGGATAAGGGATTTAAGTCATTTTACAAAAAATACCCTGAATGCCAAAATCGGTTATGAACATGATGACAATTCAAAGATCTATCTTGCCTTTGATTATCATGAAAACGAGAAGGGCTGCCCCACCGAATTTTTCCGCTACTGGGAATTTGTGGACTGGAGCCAGTGGCATATGAGTCTTGCAGGAGAGCATGACCTGACAGATATCGTGTCCATGAAGGCCAGGCTCTATTATGTCGACCATACGGATTCGCTCGAAGATGTCAGCTGGGATGCCGATCATACCACCAGGAGAAAGTGGTTTGAAAAAAGCTCTTATGATGATTTTACCCTTGGTGGTGAATTGCAGACTTATCTTGATTTTGGGGATATCAGCCTCGTAAAGATGGGTGTCAGCTACATGAAAGACAACCACAAACAAAAAGATTTTTACGATGCCGATACCATGTGGGCGACCACACTGGGCTGGCAGCCTGAAGAAGAATATGAAACCGATATCTACTCCTTCGGTATTGAAGATGAAATACGGCTGCTGAAAAAACTGACTTTCAGTGCCGGGATAAGCTACGATGTCCAGGATCCGGTGGAGGCTTTTGGGGGAACGGACCGGGAAAAAACATCCACATGGAATCCCCAGGCCGGGTTATCTTATGACATTGCCGAAGACTTCAACCTCTATGCCTCGATAGGCAAGAAAACCAGGTTTCCGCAGATGCAGGAGCTCTACAGCAATCTGGCCGGCGGAAATGCCGACCTGGAAGCTCAGCAGACCATTGCCTATGAAATTGGCGCAAGCAAACGGTTCACAAATTCTTTGGATTTTTCCATCGCCGCCTTTTTCAATGATATCGAAAAACGAATTATCCGTGAACGTATCGCTGGACAATGGCAGTACATGAACAAGGGAGAAAGTGAAATAAAAGGGATCGAAGCACAACTGGATTACACCACTCCCTGGAATCTTGAACTGGGCCTGGGATATGCATACACGTCTGCCCAGGACCAGGATGACAGTGCAAGCCCTGCAATGGATTCGGAATATATACCTGAGCATAAATTAACTTTTGACGCCGTTTATATGTTTGATTTCGGGTTGACCGCCTCTTTTCAGGCCGCCTACACCGGCGAGCAGATCGAGTATGATGACAACGGAGATGCCGTAGCCCTGAGCGACTTCTGGTTATGCAATGCCAGATTGAGCCAGGCTGTTTCCTTTTCAGAAAAAATATCCGCGGATTTTTTTATTGAAGCCAAAAACATATTTGATAAGGATTATGAAGAAGGAAACGGGCCCAATCCCGGAAGGAGTCTGCTGGCAGGGATGAAAATCAGCTTTTAGTCATAAAAAACCCGGAACGGCAGAGGCGGGACATACCTGCCCTGCCGTTCTATTTTAAAGGCATGAGTCAATGACTGTAAAAAGAGTTTTATGGGCGGCCCTACCGGACAAATCGCATTTATCCTGGGCGTCCAGGAAAAGCTTTGCGCCGTGACCAACACCCTGAAAATGTCCGCCCTGGTCCGTGAGATGTATCCGAAAATCAAGGATCTTCCAGGACCCCGGACCACATCCGGCAGCATTAATATTGAAGAATTGATCCGTTCGAATCCGGATATTGCCATAGCCGGAGATATAGATGGCGGCATTGTCCTGGAAAAAACACGTATTCCGGTTGCATTTCTCGAAGACAGCATGGGAGAAGGCCTGGTGGATATCAAACGTGAAATTCGGTTTTACGGGGACATACTCGATGCCCGGGAAAGGGCTGAAAAATATATTCAATTTCTGGACAAACTTACACTTGTGGTCAAGGAAAGAACCAAGGATATCCCCGATGAGTTAAAGAAAAAAATCTTTCAGGGATATAACCCCAATCACCTGGTGACCCTGGGCGGCGACACCTTCATGCAGGAGCACATAACACTGGCAGGATGCCTGAATGTAGCAGAAAGCGTCACTACCATCGGCAAGCAGACTGGTCTTCATTCCGGCCTCGGAGAAGTATCCATGGAGCAGGTCCTGGACTGGAACCCGGATATCCTGATAATCAATCACGGCCCGATGGAAGACCTGTATAAAAATCCTCAATGGAAAGAGATCAAGGCGGTCCGGAACCGCCAGGTCTATTTTCAGCCCGCCGGGGTATTCATTTTCAATCGCCCTACAGCGGAATCAGCCGCTATTTTCCCTCTGTGGCTGGCCAGCACCGCCTATCCGGAACGGTTTAAAGATGTCTGTGTCCCATGCCTGGTAAAGGAATTTTATAAAACAGTCTTTGATTTTGACCTGAATGACGACCAGGTGCACAACATTCTGTCAGGGGTCTATGAATTAAAAATGATGAAAGGAATCAGTCATAAAAAATAAATCGCATTATGTCTCAGACAGATCCAACCGGTTCTCACCTGAAGCCTGGATCCGGATTTCTATTTTAATCCTGGTAATGGTGGTCTTTTTTTCACTGAGCCAGGGCAGGGTCAACATTCCCTTTGTCCAGACGATGAAAATTCTTTTTTCAGCAATCTTACCCATGGATCCCGACTGGTCAACGACCACCTGTTCCGTAATCCTCGATGTTAGACTGCCCCGGATTCTGGCCGGTATTTTTGTCGGGGCGGCACTTTCCATTTCCGGAGCATCTTTCCAGGGCGTATTCCAGAACCCGCTGGTCAGCCCCCATATCCTGGGAGTGGCATCCGGTGCCGGTTTTGGAGCGGCGCTGGCCATTCTGCTGTTTGACAATATCTGGATAATCCACCTGGTTTCCTTCTTGTTCGGCCTGATCTCGGTAGGCCTGACATATACCCTGTCACGGGTATACAAGATTACCCCTATTCTCATGCTGGTACTGTCAGGTATTGTCGTGGGGTCTTTGTTTTCAGCCTTGACCTCGTTTTTAAAATACATCGCCGATCCCATGAATAAAATGCCGGCCATCGTATTCTGGCTTTTGGGATCACTGAATCATGTATCTTTCAAAAACATTCTCATTACCGCTCCAGTTTTCATGATCTGCATCACCATCCTGCTTTTGGTCCGCTGGCGCATAAACCTTCTGGCCATGGGTGAAGAGGATGCAAAGGCCCTGGGTGTCAATACCGAGGTATTAAAAGCCCTTATCATCGTCAGCGCCACCATTGCAAGAACCGCCCTGGCCACCGAAATTCCCATTGGAATACTGACGGCCATCTTCGGAGCGCCCGTGTTTGCATTCCTGCTCAGAAAGAGCCAGAAAAGAGCATAACCCATGACCGGATGCGTGGAAATATCCCGCCTTTCCTTCGGGTATACGGAACAGGCCGAAGATCGCATCTTAACGGACATAAATATTTCCCTGGAGTCCGGCGAAGTTTTCTGCCTGCTGGGACCCAACGGATCAGGCAAATCCACATTGCTCAAGTGTATCATCAATCTGCTGAAACCGGCCTTTGGCAGTGTACTGATCGATGGGGAGGATATATCTCTTATGGGCTCCCGTAAAATTGCCAGGAAAACAGGCTTTGTCCCACAGAGCCTGGTGTCGGCATTTCCTTTTACGGCAGAGGAAATCGTAATCATGGGGAGGGCTTCACAGATCGGCATGATCTCATCTCCATCAAAAACAGACCGGGACAAGGCAATGACCTCCATGGAAAAAATCGGCATTGTTCACCTGGCTAAAAAGATCTGCAACAGGCTTTCAGGCGGAGAATGGCAGATGGTACTGATTGCCAGAGCCCTGGCACAGTCCCCGGGAGTTCTTTTACTGGATGAACCCACCTCCCACCTCGATATGGGCAACCAGATAAAAATCCTGGAAGTGGTGAAAAGCCTTTCAGAAGAAGGAATCACCATTATCATGGCATCCCATTTTCCGGATCATGCCTTTTTAAGTGCCGGCAAGGTCGGTATCCTTAAAGAAGGCGGCCTGGCGGTCCTGGGCAAACCCGGTGACGTGCTGTCCGAAGAGGTGCTCCAAGCTACATATGGCATTCAAATCAGGGTGATCCAGGTTCTCGAAGGAATCAACAGGAAGATCTGTGTACCGGTTTTAAAACCGGCAATCGTATAAAAAAACAAAAACAGGTGACATATGGAACAACTCACAAACTGGTCCCAACTATGAAAAGAACTGCCAAAAATCCAAAACCGGTCCGCCCTGGTTTACTGGGAGGTATGATGAAATTGATCCGGGTTTTAAAAATACTGGTCACAGGATGTCTGCTTATCAGTCTCTTATCCGGATGTGATTTTTTGAAAGGCGCCGGTCATGACACCCGTGTCATCACGGATCAACTGGGAAGAAAGGTTGAAATACCGGTAAACCCGCAAAAGATAGCGGCCCTGCATCATTTCGGGGGAAAAATCGTATATGGTCTCAGCCAGCAGCACCGCCTGGTTGAAAAAAGCGTGTATGGCCGTGAAGCTCAATCCCTGGCAGCCGTGGACCGGGCATTTGCCGCTCTGCCCAGCCTGATACAGGGACACGGATACAATGTTGAGGGCCTGGTCAGCCTGGGTCCCCAGGTGATCTTTTCATATGCGTCCATGGACCGGTCTGAAATGGAACAGTTTGAACAGGCGGGAATTCCGGTGGTGGCGGTCAAGGGGGAAACCTTTGAAGAAAGTTTTGAAGCCATCCGGCTGATCTCCGATGTACTGGACTGCAAAGAAGCCGGTGAGCAATATATCACGGCCTGCCGGGATCTTCTGGATATGGTGGAATCCCGGTTGAAAGGCCGGGTGGGCAAACCGGTAAATGTCATGTTTGCCGGACCGAGAAGCGTGTATTCGGTTGCCACGGGCAATATGCTCCAAAGCCGTATTCTGGCGCTGTCCGGGGCGGCCAACGTGGCTGTCGAATTAAAGGGATTCTGGGCGGATGTTTCCCCGGAACAGATCGCAAAATGGAACCCGGATGTGATTTTTTTAGGTTCTTACCTGGATGTCTACGGCAAGGAGGCCATCTATGAAAATCCCCAGTTCCAGACCGTAAGCGCGGTTAAAAACAAAAAAATCTATTCCTTCCCCTCCAATATCGGATGGTGGGACTATCCGGCCCCCCATTGTGTGCTGGGCGTGGTCTGGTCGGCAAAGACCCTTTATCCGGAACTTTTTGAGGATATTGACATGCTGTCCATTGCAAATGAATTTTACCGGTCTTTTATCGGATATTCCTTTGAAGATCTCGGAGGCCGGCTCGAGTGAAGAAAAAAATCATTATCATCGGTGTTTTTTTTCCGGCGGCATTGTACATCTGTCTTTGTACCGGGCAGTATCCCATTCATCCAGGCCATGTGGCAGGATTATTACTGG
>CAYNHL010000161.1:0-6973 GCA_964397015.1 uncultured Desulfobacterales bacterium
GGTATTCGGCTGCCTGATGGCATGGACCATTTATCTGGGGCCAAAAAAGAAAGGAGAGGAACTGTGGACGACTTGCAAATGCAGCTTTTGATTGACCTGCACAGATCAAATTACAGACAAGGCCCAGGAGGCGAGGCCGAGACAAAACAGGCTCTGATGCTGGCCGGACTCGACAAGTCACGCCCTTTGAAGATTGCGGATATCGGTTGCGGTACCGGTGCTTCTACCATCCTGCTTGCCAGGGAACTGGATGCCGAAATCATTGCAGTGGATTTCCTGCCGGAGTTTTTAAAGGACCTGCAAGCCAGAGCGAAAGATCATGGGGTGGCGGATAAAATCACCACCATGAGTCGCTCCATGGATGCGCTGCCTTTTGCCGATAAAGAGTTCGATGTCATATGGTCGGAGGGTGCGATCTATAATATGGGCTTTGAAGCCGGAGTGTCAGCCTGGAGGCGGTTCCTGAAACCGGGAGGTAAACTTGTCGTTTCGGAAATCACATGGCTGACCGCTGAACGGCCGCCTGAGCTTCAATCTCACTGGGATGCCGAATATTCCGAGATTGATGTTGCCTCGGCAAAAATGGGAATCCTCGAACGGCACGGCTACAGTCCTGAAGGCTATTTTTATCTGCCCGCGAGCTGCTGGATCGATAATTACTATCGGCCCATGCAGAAAGGTTTTGATGCGTTTCTTCAGCGCAGTGGCGCCAGCGATCAGGCAAGGGAAATTATCGAATGTGAAAAGGCTGAAATTACCCTTTATGAAGAGCATCGGGACTATTTTAGTTACGGTTTTTACCTGGCTAAAAAGATCTGAAGGATATTGCTGAATGGTTCATTGACAAGTATGTACCATTAAGTTATTTTAAATTGATCTGTAAAATAAAATAAGGAGTTCGTTAATTCAAAAAGTGAAATAGGAGCATGAATCGGGATCTACAAGGCCATTACATAACCATTTCGACAATAGGGGAAAAGGCGCAGGCTTTTGTTCCGGCACCTTTGCCACCAGAACCGCCGATTGAGTGGTCGTCAGAGCTCAGGGGAAAGTTCGATCAGGCCCTGCTGGCTCTCGGCCGGCTGGACAGCGTTTCGGTCCTGCTTCCGGATACCTCAATCTTTATTTATATGTATGTGCGTAAAGAGGCGGTTCTCTCCTCGATGATCGAGGGAACGCAGTCTTCACTTTCAGACCTGTTGCTGTTTGAGTTTGAGCATCAGCCGGGTGTTGAGTTGGATGATGTGCAGGAAGTCAGCAATTATGTGGCCGCATTGAATCACGGATTGAACCGGCTGGATGAGGATTTCCCGCTTTCGCTCCGGCTGTTGAAAGAGATCCATAGCATTCTGCTGCCCAGGGGGCGCGGCAATGATTGTGATACCGGAAAGTTTCGCAGAAGCCAGAACTGGATTGGCGGCAGCCGTCCCGGCACGGCCGCATTTGTGCCACCGCCTCCGGAATATGTCCAGGATTGCATGGAGAAGCTGGAGCTGTTCCTGCACGGCCAGCCGGAAAAGACTTCTGTTCTGATCAAGGCCGCCTTGTCACATGTTCAGTTTGAAACCATCCACCCGTTTCTCGATGGTAACGGACGTCTGGGACGTCTGATCATTACCCTGCTGCTCCGCTTTGAAAAAGTGCTCAAGGAGCCAACACTGTACTTGAGTTTGTATTTCAAGACACATAGACAGCGGTACTATGAGCTGCTCGATGAAGTGCGCCTGACCGGTGACTGGGAGTCCTGGCTGGATTTTTTTGCCGAAGCTGTTATTCATACTGCGACACAAGCGGTGGAAACCGCTCAACAATTGATGAAACTTTCAACTGAAGATGGGCAGCGCATCAACGGCCTGAAGCGTATCTCGGGTTCGGCTCACCTGATTCACACGGCAATGCTGGAACGTCCAATGGCCTCGCCAAACTGGATTCAGGAAAAGACTCAACTTTCACCGGCAACTGTCAATGCCTGCCTGCGGGAATTGGAGCGGCTTGGAATCGTCAAAGAGGTGACCGGCAAGAAGAGAAACCGCCTTTATTCCTACGTGGAATACATCCGGATCATGAACAAAGGAACCGAATTGCCACGCTGATCGGGTGTGGCTGCATCAAGGACCTGAAGCCTTTTGAAAAACGCAAGTTTAATATAAGAAGCTGAAACAATGAAGATTCTCCACACATCAGACTGGCACCTGGGCCGCTCCCTTTACGGCAGGAAGCGTTATGACGAGTTTTCCGCGTTTCTGGACTGGCTGGCCCGGACTATAGAGGATGAAGATATCGATGTCCTGCTCGTAGCCGGGGACGTGTTCGATACCGGCACGCCGAGCAACCGGGCACAGGCACTGTACTACCGCTTTCTTGGCCGGATTTCCAGCTCGTGCTGCCGCCATGTCGTTGTAACCGCTGGAAACCACGATTCCCCTTCGTTCCTGAATGCTCCAGGGGAACTGCTCAAGGCGCTGAACGTGTACGTGATAGGTTCCATGACACAAACCCTGGAAGACGAAGTGATCGTTTTGAAGAAAAATCCTCAGGTTGAACAAATGGAGGCAGACAATGTGGATGCCATTGTGTGCGCGGTTCCTTATCTGCGGGATAAAGATGTCAGAAGTGTCGAACCCGGGGAAACGATCGATGACAGGAGCCGGAAACTGGTCAAAGGAATCAAGGAGCATTACGGCCATGTGGTCAAAATTGCACAAGAAAAGAAGGACGGTATAACCGGGAAATCAGCAGGCACAGATCCGCAGACGGCAATTCCCATCATTGCCATGGGGCATCTTTTTACGGCAGGCGGAAAAACCGTTGACCATGATGGGGTCAGAGAGCTGTATGTGGGGTCTTTGGCCCATGTCCATACAGATATATTTCCTTTGTCTATCGATTATCTTGCTCTCGGCCACCTGCATGTTCCCCAGTCAGTAGGCGGCCTGGAACATATCCGCTACTCAGGGTCACCCATACCGATGGGCTACGGCGAAGCCTCGCAGCAGAAATATGTCGTGATTCTGGATTTTGGATCTGGAAAATCAAATTTGAATCATGATGTTACGGTCAAAAACAAAAAACCTGAAATCAAACTTTTTCCTGTCCCGTGTTTTCAGCAGCTTGTCAGCATAGAGGGCTCTTTGAATCATATCCATGAAAAAATCGAAGAACTCAAAAGTCAGAAAAGCAGTGCATGGCTCGAGATCGAATATACCGGAAAAAAGATCATTGCAAACCTGCAGGACATTCTCGATGAAGCGATTGCAGACTCGGCCATGGAAATATTGCGGATAAAAAACAGGCGCCTTATGGAGCGTGTGATCAGTTCTATAAGGGAAGATGAAACTCTCGATGATCTGGATGCCGGTGATGTTTTCTCCCGTTGCCTGGATGTGTACAATGTGCCGGATGAAGACCGTGAAGAGCTGACAGACTCCTATAACCAGATAATCAAAGACCTGCTGGAGAGCGATGAAAATGCTGAATGATCCCGGGATTACAAGGTAAGGACAATCATGAAGATACTTGAACTTCGATTCAAAAATCTCAACTCACTTTATGGTGAATGGGTCATCGATTTCACTGATCCCGAATATGTTTCCAATGGCATTTTCGCTTTGACCGGCCCGACCGGTGCGGGCAAGTCGACTGTTCTCGATGCTGTCTGCCTTGCCCTGTACGGAGCGACACCCCGCCTCAAGAAGATCACAAAAAGCGGTAACGAAATCATGTCCCGCCAGACCGGTGAATGCTATGCCGAGGTTTTGTTCGAATCCAGGGCGGGTCGCTTCCGTTGCCACTGGGAACAGCGCCGCTCCCGCAAAAAGGCTGACGGCAATCTGCAGGATCAGGAACACTATATTTCGGACGCTTTTACCAAAAAGCCGATCGAAACGAAAAAGAGCCTGGTCGCCGGGATCATCGAGGAAAAAACGGGAATGGATTTTGACAGGTTTACCCGCTCTATATTGCTGGCCCAGGGAGGCTTTGACACTTTCTTGAAGGCGGATATCGAGCAGAAGTCAAAGATACTGGAGCAGATTACGGGAACCAGGATTTATTCACAGATTTCACAAAAAGTCCATGAGCGCCGGCGTGAAGAACAGGAAAAATTGAAACTGCTTCAGGCTCAAATGTCCGGTATAGTGATTTTATCCTCTGAGCAGGAAAAAGAGCTTCAATTGGACCTCGAGGCAAAATTGAAACAGGAGGCAGATCTTTTTGGCAAATCGACTCAGACACAAAAGGCCATTGCATGGCTTGCCGCCATTGACGGGCTGAAAAAGGAAATCAGCAGTCTTGCTCGAGAAGAGATCAAGCTGAACAAGGATATCGAGGAATTCAAGCCGGAACGTGACAGGCTCGACCGTGCCGTAAAGGCGGCTTCCCTGGACGGATCGTATGCAACCCTGACAGCTTTACGAAAACAGCAGTCAGATGATAAGGCTGCCCTGAAAGTCCAAAAAAACGCTCTTCCTGAACTTGAATCCCTGGCCGGCAGACAGGCTAAATCGCTGAAGTCAGCTGAACAGCAGACAGTTGAAGCCGAAGAGGAGTTGAAGGCAGCTGCACCTCTAATTCAAAAAATCCGTTCCCTTGACCAGAAGATTGCCGGACAGAAAAATGCTGTTTCAGAAGGTGAAAAGAGCTGCAGAAAGGATGAAGAAATAATTGACAAGGACAAACAGGCTCTGATCAGAGAAAAAAAAAGAAAAAGCGAGGCTGAAAAACAGCACAGGCTTGTTGATAGATATCTAGAGGAAAATTCACGGGATGGATGGCTGGTAAGCGGTCTGGCAGGTGTTGAAGAACAGCTGATCAGCCTGGTTGCCATGCAAAAGGAGATCGTTCAAAAAGAGGCTGAACACAAGAAAGCTGAAAAGGCCCTGGAACAGGCTGTAAAGCAATTGAACAGGAACAGGGAGCAGATCGGTGTTCGAAAGCAACAGCTTGCAAAAACATCAAAAAAACTTCAGCAGGGAAAAGATGCCTTGAATGAATTGCTGGAAGGCAGGCTGCTGCGTGAATACCGCACCGAAAAAGAGACTTTGCTTCGTGAAATGGCATACCTGAGAAAGATCGAAGAGCTTGAAGAGCAACGGTCAAGGCTGGAAGACGGAAAACCCTGCCCGCTTTGCGGTTCAACAGAACACCCTTTTGCCGAAGGAAATGTTCCTGAGCCCGATGAAACTGAAAAGAAAATCGATGCTCTCACCAGGCTTATCACCAGAGCCGAAGATCTCGAGGCTGTAAATACAAAACTGGAAGAGGCAAAAGCCGCATCCTTAAAAAGTCTTACGGACAGTGAAAAACTCGAGGCAGCCGCGGAAAACAAAAAAAATACAGCCGTGAAAACCCTCGAGGACCTCAGGGGCGGTTTGGAAAAAATCAAGACCGGTTTTGAAGGACTCAAACAGGCAATATCCGCAAAGCTCGAGCCGCTCGGTTACAGCGTTGATGTCAATGATCCTGATTCGACAGTCAAAAAGCTGAAATCAAAAATGTCAGCCTGGCAGTCAAAGCTCAGTGAAAAGGCAAATATTCAAAAGCAGATTTCAGACATCGACAGTGAGATAAAGCGTCTGGATGCTGTCATTGAAACCCAGGCCGGCAGCCTTGACGAGAAGCAAAAACAGCTTGAGACATTGAAAAAGGAATATGCCGCCGGAATCGATGAGAAACAAAAGCTGTATGGAGATAAAAATCCTGACGATGAAGAAAAACGGCTGAACAAGGCCACAGCAAATGCCCATCAAAAAGAAAAAGAGGCCAGGGATCGGCATAATGATCTGCAGCAGAAACTGAATATTGCAAAAACCCGGATCGAATCCTTGAAAAAGGGCATTGACCAGCGTGAGCCTGAACTGAAGAAAGCACAGACAGACTTTTCTTCAACACTTGTTTTGGCGGGCTTTCAAAGCGAAAAGCATTTTCTTGAAGCCAGGCTTTCCTATGAGCAAAAAAATGCCCTGTCTGCCGGAGCAAAAAAGCTCGATGAGCGCCGGGCGGATCTCAGGGCCAGGCAAAAAGACCGTGAAACAAGGTTGAACCACGAGACTGCCAGGAAGGTTACCGATAAGTCCCTTGAAGAGCTCGAACCGCAATTCAGGGGATATGAAGAGTCACTCAAACAGCTGCGTGACGCCATTGCCGGGCTCAAGTACAAGCTGAAAGAAAACACAGCGGCAAAAGAGCGGGTAAAAAAAAAGAGGGAGGCCATGGAAAACCAGGGAAAAGAGTGTCGACGATGGGAAAAACTGCATTCCCTGATCGGTTCCGTCGATGGCAAAAAATACCGCAATTTCGCCCAGGGCCTGACCTTTGAGTTGATGGTTTCCCACGCCAACCGCCAGCTGGAGAAAATGACAGACCGCTACCTGCTTATCCGTGATGAGCATCAGCCACTGGAGTTGAACGTTGTTGACAATTACCAGGCAGGGGAAATCAGGTCGACCAGGAACCTGTCAGGCGGGGAAAGTTTCATTGTCAGCCTGACACTTGCCCTCGGGCTTTCAAAAATGGCGAGTCGTAAAGTGAGTGTGGATTCCCTTTTTCTCGACGAGGGTTTTGGCACCCTGGATGAAGAAACTTTAGAGACCGCCCTGGAGACATTGTCCGGGCTGCATCAGACCGGCAAGCTGATTGGAGTCATCTCCCACGTATCTGCACTAAAGGAAAGGATTCCTGCACAAATAGTCATAACTCCTGTCTCCGGAGGGCGCAGTTCACTTTCCGGCCCGGGTTGCAACACGGTTGTGAAAGTATGATCCTGATTATCAAGCAGGAATCATGTTTCATCGTACTGCTGCGAAATTCCAAATATGCGACCCCCCAGCCCTGATCCATTTCCCCTTTTCATGTGTCATATCAGTATGTTGAAATCAGTTTGCTGTCAATTGTGTAGCATAAACTGAATAGAAAGGTTCAATTATGCATATCTTTTGAAAAAAACCTTGCCAAGAAGCTCAAATTGTTACAAAAG